>DAIRTB010000258.1:0-4148 GCA_036804105.1 Bacteroidota bacterium
AAATTTTCAAATTCCAAAATTGGCTCTTCCAATTTCTCAAATCTGTAGCCTGCAAAAAGTAGGCGTTCGGCCTTATATTTTGGAGAGATTATGTGGCTAAGCAATAACCCAATTTCTTGCTCCTCCTCTAAGGAAGTCTCGCCTTTGTAATATTTGGCAAGCAAAAAGTCAATTCTAGTTTCTTCCATCTGAGATTAATTTTTCAACTTTTTCTTTTAACATTTTCCTAGATCTAGATAAAATAACCCTAATATTACCTTCACTTAAACCAGTAATTTGGGCAATCTCTGCAAAGGCTAACCCTTCAATTTCTCTTAACTGAATTACAGATTTAGCTGGCTCGTCTAACGAGTTAAGCGCCATGTTTACAATTTGCTTGGCCTCTTCTTTTTGGGAAGTTGGTAAAGTTATTGCTTCGGCACTTTCATGATCTCCAATCAATTCTACCTCTGCTTTAACTTTCTGCTTACGAATTAAGTCGATAGACAAATTCCGAGTCATGGTAAGTACATATGCAGGAAGCGAACTGATTTTTTCGAGTTGCTCTTGATTGTTGTATAATTTTAAAAGAACGTCTTGAGAAATATCCTCCGCATCGTGGGTATTATTGGTAATGCGCTTGGCGAGGCGAAAAATTTTCGGGCCAAGCTCTTTAACAAGCTTTTTCCAGATTTCGGAAGTCATTCTTATTTTGTGGACGCTAGCTGCTTGATTTTGTTACAGAATCAAGCAATATTTTTTATTTCTTTTTCAAGCTGAATAGCTCTTGGGAGGAGAATTTTGTCTTCTAAGACGGTATGAATATCCAGATCTCGCTTAAAATCAACCAGTTGATTAATTAAAATACTGAAGGGAGTAAGCGGTTTTTGCTCAGATTTATTTAAGATGGTTGCTAAAATAAGTTCCAAATCTGTTTCATCGTGGTGGTGGTGATGCACAAATGTTTCGATCGAATATTGATCTACTAAATTGCTTGGCTTATTTTCACTTAACCTAATAAGGTGTTGAATGTAAGGAAAAAGATCTTGCTCTTCTTCTTTTATATGCTCAATTAAATCTTTTCTGAAATGCAAGGTAAGATCTACTATGGCCAAAAACTGCTGAGTGTCTATCTCACAATCGTGCAGCAACTGTTCAACCGATTGCTCTATTTCGGGAATTACTTTTCTTAGGTAATGTATGTGCGTGCTTTGGAGATAATGAATCAGGTCTTTCAAATCAATCTTAGAAAAAACCTCCAGATTATCAACTCGTAAATGTTGGAAAGCTGCAAGAATACCCACAATTAAATCCACATTATTTCCGCTTTCTACTGCTGCTTGTTCCAAAGATTTATCTGCATGCTGAGCCGAAATACCGAAACGCTGCAAGACTGTATGCAAACTATGGTCGTCGTTTAAAATCTCAGCAATGGTTTCTTGCTTATAAATCATAGAACAAAACTAAAAAAATTATTGCCAAAAATACATCAATTCAAGAGAAAAGGTTTGGGTCAATTTTTCTTTTTTTCGGGTGATGTTTTGCCTGCTAGCACGAAAGTGCATCTTATAAAAACCTAATTTCTCGCTTATTATTCAGCTCCCTAAACCATAACCAACAATAAAGGTTATTTTTGTAAGGATTAAACAAACGTACAAAATGAAGAAACATTTTTTCTTTGCAGCAGTAGTTGCAAGCGCATTTGCAGTAACATCATGTGGAGAGAACGCAGATAAATCTGCTAACGATGCTGCAGATATAGAAAGCCACGAAGGCCACAACCACGACGATCATGCTGGACACGACCATGGAACTGAAGTAAACGGAAGAGTTTTCTTTAAAGCTCCTCAGAATGGTGCAGTGGTTTCATCACCAGTAAAAATTGAAATGGGTGTTGAAGGTATGAAAATCGACACCGCTGGATCAATGGTAGAAAATACGGGTCATCATCACCTAATAATTAACGGTACATACATTGCAGATGGCATGGCTATTCCGTTTGATGAACAACACCAACATTTTGGTAAAGGCCAAACTGAGGCAGAAATAAATTTAAAACCTGGCAAATACAAATTAACCTTACAATTTGCAAACGGCGCACACGCTTCTTATGGCGAACCCATGAGCAAAACTATAGAGATTGAAGTGCAATAAGCATTTATAACTTATCAAAAAAAAGCTACCCGAAATATTGGGTAGCTTTTTTTTTAATCCATTTGCTAAGAAATAGAAAATTACCACCTCATCAGCGCTGAAGCCCAAGTAAAACCACTACCAAAGGCCGCAAGACAAACTAAATCGCCCTTTTTAATTCTTCCTTCTTTAACAGCTTCGCTTAAGGCAATAGGAATACTGGCGGCAGTTGTATTTCCATACTTCTGTATATTAGAAAAAACTTTTTCTTCTGGCAAACCCATTTTTTGTTGGATGTACTGACTTATCCGGAGGTTTGCTTGGTGGGGAATTAACATATCAATATCTGTAGCTTTACAGCCATTTGCATTTAGCGCTTCTTCAATTACTTGCTGAAACCTAGTTACTGCATGCTTGAAGACAAAATTTCCATTCATGTAAGGATAATAGTGGGTATCGTTTGGATCGTTTGCTGCAATAATTTTGGGCACCCAATAATTTGTACTTGGGCCAATTAGTGCCAATTCTTTAGCATGTTTTCCTTCACTATGAAGATGAGTTGACAGGATTCCTGCGTTTTGGTCTTTGCTTGCCTCAACAATTACTGCGCCAGCCCCATCACCAAAAATAACAGAAACCCCTCTACCTCTTGTAGTAAAATCTAAGCCACCACTGTGTTGTTCTGAACCTATTACCAAAATACAATTGTACATTCCAGTCTTAATAAACTGATCTGCTACTGAAAGCGCATATAAAAAACCCGAACATTGATTTCTCACATCTAATGCCCCAACTTCTCTAATGCCCAACTGTTCTTGAACCATTACACCTGGCCCTGGAAAGTAATAATCTGGGCTCAGAGTAGCGAATATTATAAAATCAATATCGTCAGCCGATTTGCCTGCATTTTTCAAAGCATTTAAGGCTGCCTTTGTGCCCATTGTAGAAGTTGTATCACCATCACCAAGAATTACATGCCTTCGCTCCTTTATGCCAGTACGTTCTTGAATCCATGCATCGTTGGTTTCCATACGATCTTCTAAATCTTGATTTTTTACAATATTTTCTGGTAAGTAATGGCCAACGCCAGTTATTGCAGATTTCCTAAGCATTTTATTTAATTTTAATTTCGGTTGCAATTTATTAATTAGCAACCGTAATTTGCGCATGAAAAACCCAAAATAACATGTCAAGCCAAATAGACTTGAGCTATCTAAACCTAATTTCTGGCGATGATCAAGCATTTATTAAAGAAATTGTAGTTACTTTCTTAGCTGAAATTGATAATGAAATACTGCTTTTAAACAATTATATAGAAAACAACGAATGGCAAAAGGCACAAAAAATTGCCCATAAAATTAAATCGCCTGTTCATATGTTAATGGCCGATTCTTTGAAAAACCTTATTACAGATATGGAATCCGATTTAAAGGCATTAAAAAACATCGATAGAATACCAGATAGGCACAAAGAATTTCAAGAGCTTATTCAAATTGCAATACGAGAATACCAAGCATGGCTTGCAGAAAGAGCCTAAATCTCATACAAATGCACCTTTTTACTTTGAGCGGTGTTAGTTTGAAAAAACTAAAAAATGCGAGTAATAATTCTTTCAATACTTTTTTTCCAGATTTTCTTTTCAACTATTGCCCAAGAGTATAACTATAACAAAGGAGACTCTACACTTAAAGAAGGGTTCCAAATAATATACAATGAAAATAAAATAAAAATTGCTGAAGGAAAATATGTAAAGGGTTATAAAGACAGTATTTGGCAATTTTATTACGAAAATGGAGTATTAGATTCTAAAGGCAATTTTGAATATGGCCTCAGAGATGGTTTGTGGGAATACTATGATACTTTAGGCAACCTAGAATTAAAGGGATGGTATATTGACGATATTAGACACAATACTTGGATTACTTATTACCCAAACGGCATTAAGAAAAGCATAGAATCTTACTACATGAATATTCCCGAGGGGCAATGGGAATTCTATTTTGAAAATGGCAAACTCGAAACTGTTGTTACTTACT
>DAIRTB010000259.1:0-4141 GCA_036804105.1 Bacteroidota bacterium
AAATTAAGCCAAAGGAACGAAAATTAAAGCTTAGAGATGTCGTAGGAATTCTAAAAAAGCATTTCTTCAAATATCTTACAGAACTTCAATTTCCTCAAACTGGTTGAGGAAATTGTTTTCTGCAAAAATAAATAGACCAAAGAATTAGATTCAAGAATCAACAGATATATTATTGGAAACCTCTCACCCAACAAAAATGCGCTTTCTAAAACCCTCAAGTTTCAAAAAGCGCATTGAAAATTTAGAATTTATTCCTTAAGCCGATAACTTATCGGTTAAGCTGTTGTTGTAAATGGCTGCAAAATGTGCGATTGATGGGTAATCAACATCATCAATAACAATTTCGCCTTCAGTTACAGAACCCAACTCAGTAAACGGCATACCCAATTTGTTGAGCATTTTCTCTAAATTGTGCACCTCGTATTCTGAAACACTTACCACCGCACGACTCTGACTTTCGCCAAACAAGTAGGCATCTTTTCTGAAATTAGCATCGGTTTTGATACTGAAGCCCAGATTATTAACCATGGAACTTTCTGTTAATGCTACAAATAATCCACCATCTGAAACATCGTGAACAGACTCTGGAATGCCAGCAGTAATAATAGCTAGCAAAGCTTTATGCAAGGCAAACTCTTCATCTAAATCCATTTCTGGGCAAGGCGAATATTTAATGCCATGATACGAATACAAATATTGTGAACTACCGATATCGTTTTTAGGGAAACCTACCAGATAAATCTTATCGCCAGCCTGCGAGAAATCTAAGGTCATGCGGTTTTTCTTATCGTCTAAGATGCCCAACATGCCAATTACTGGAGAAGGATAAACCGGTCCTTCGAAAGACGATTGGTTATAAAAACTCACGTTTCCACCAGTAACTGGAGTGCCTAAGGTCAAGCACGCAGCGCTCATGCCTTTAATTGCGCCAACAAATTGCCAGTAAACTTCTGGGTTGTAAGGATTGCCGAAATTTAAACAGTTGGTAACTGCAACGGCTTCTCCACCTGATGCTGCAATATTCCGTGCAGATTCGCAAACAGCAATGGCAGCACCACGCTCTGGGTTTGCAAAAACATATCTTGAATTACAATCTACGGCGAGCGCCAAGGCTTTATCTGTTCCTTTTACATTTACAATTGCCGCATCCGATGGTGCATTCGTGCTCATGTTCACTGTTCCAATCATGGAATCATATTGCTGCGTGATCCACTTTTTAGAACAGATATTGGGGTGACCAATTAAATGTTCCATTGCTGGAAGTAAATCTGTTGGAATGGCTACTTGAGCTGCATCGAATTTATTGATTTCGGCAACATAACTTGCTTCCTTGTATTCTCTATGATAAACTGGAGCGCCTCCGCCTAGCACTAAACTTTCTGCGGGAACATCGGCAACTAAATCGCCATGCCAGTAATATTTAAGACGATCGCCTTCGGTAACTTCTCCAATTTGTTCGCATTGGATGTCCCACTTCTCGAAAACCGCTTTTACCTTATGCGCTTGTTCTTTGTGTGCTACAATTAACATCCGCTCCTGAGATTCTGAAAGCAACATTTCGAAAGGTTTCATGTCTGCTTGGCGAGTAGGAACTTTATCTAAATCGATAATCATTCCTGCTTCTCCTTTTGCAGACATTTCTGAGCAAGAGCAGATAATACCTGCTGCACCCATGTCTTGCATGCCTACAACAGCACCAGTTTCAATAACTTCCAAGGTTGCTTCAAGCAACAGTTTTTCTGCAAATGGATCTCCAACTTGTACTGATGGAAGGTCTTTTGCAGAATCTTCGGTAATATCTCCAGAGGCGAAAGTTGCACCATGAATACCATCTTTTCCGGTTCTGCTACCTACTATAAAAACCGGATTACCCACTCCATAAGAAATGGCCTTTACCGTTTTGTCTTTTTCTACAATTCCAACCGACATGGCATTTACCAATGGGTTGATGTTAAAACAATCGTCGAAATAAACCTCGCCACCAACGGTTGGAACGCCAAAAGCATTGCCATAATCGCCAATGCCTTTTACTACTCCCCGAAGAATCCATTTCGTTTTTTCAGAATCTGGATTGCCAAATCGCAACGAATTTAATTGAGCGATCGGTCTTGCACCCATGGTGAAAATATCTCGATTAATACCGCCAACACCCGTTGCAGCACCTTGATAAGGCTCAATAGCAGAAGGATGATTGTGCGATTCGATCTTGAAAGCGCAACCTAAATTGTTGCCAATATCAACTAGACCAGCATTTTCTTCACCAGCTTTTGCTAACATTCTGTGGCCTTCTTTTGGCAGAGTTTTCAACCAAACGATCGAGTTTTTGTAGGAGCAATGTTCGCTCCACATAACAGAATAGCAGCTTAATTCAGTAAAATTGGGTATTCTGCCAAGAATTTCAACAATTTTATCGAATTCCTCGGGCAAGAGGCCCAATTTTTTGGCGGTATCTACGGTGGCAATTTCTTCTTTCAAGGTACTGTCTTTTAGAACTGCAAAAGTAAGGTTTTTGCATGTAGGAATTTAGGGAATCGGCTTTGTTTATTTGAGACTTGGTAAAAAGGGGGTTGGTATTTAATAATCATCAAACAGATTTCCGTAAATCTGAGTTAATTTTCTGCGTGAATCTGCGGGTTAAAGAAAGCCTAATCTTTAGAAATTTTATCTAAATAATCAAGAAACATTTAAGTCTCTTTTCTTAGGAGGTCTTTTCATTTTAGGTTAGATTGTTGATGCGCTTTGACAATTTCCCTCAAATCTTCGCAGACCTAAAAATTTTATGAAATGAAAAATGAAGGAAAAGTAAATAAGATGATGCTCATCTTATCTAAGGCAAATACAAGCAGTTGAAGAGAGCAATTTTTCAGTTTTAAGTTATCGACAAGTTTCTTAAATCTTGGAAAACGTTACCTTTACGAATAATTTTGTTTGACGATTATATTGATTTCCAATACTAAATCATTCCTCCAATCTTTTGCCTAATGGATAAGAAAAAATATAAAAACATTAAGACATTTGACGAACTTATTGAGCCTGAACACGGCAAAATTGGAACCGAAAGCAGAAGCCAATATGAGGAAAATGCTCAAATGTTTATCGTAAGCGAAATGTTAAAAACGGCTCGTAAAGAAGCTAACTTAACACAAGAACAGTTGGCTGTAAAAGCAGGAACGAAAAAAAGCTATATTTCTAAGCTTGAAAACGCAAAGGGAAACATACAACTTTCCACTTTGATACGAATTTTCGAGCAAGGATTAAACCGAAGAATTGGCTTAACTTTTCTCTAACCTTATTTTGAATGCTATAAGCAAAAAGATATATTTTAACTTCAAGTAGCCACTTTCATCCCCCCAAAAAAACTTGCCGGAAGTTGTTTTTTCTTTAAGCCGTATATTTGCAGCTTGTTATGGTAAAAATTGGTGCTTTAAATCTTGGAGATTTCCCACTTTTGCTTGCACCAATGGAGGATGTGAGCGACCCACCTTTTCGTGCGGTTTGTAAAGAAGCGGGTGCAGATCTTATGTACACGGAGTTTATTTCGTCTGAGGCTTTGGTACGAAATGCAGCTAAAAGTATAAAGAAATTAGACATTTGGCCGAACGAACGGCCTCTTGGAATCCAGATTTTTGGTGGCGAAGAAGCGGCAATGGTGGGTGCAATAGACGTAGTTTCGGCTGCGAATCCAGATTTAATCGATATTAATTTTGGCTGTCCGGTTAAAAATGTAGTCTGCAAAGAAGCCGGTTCTGGAATGTTGCGCAACATTCCGAAATTGCTGAAAATTACCGAAGCCATGGTGAAACATAGCAAATTACCCATAACGGTAAAAACTCGTCTAGGGTGGGATGAAAGCTCGAAGCATGTAGTTTATCTTGCAGAAGCTTTGCAAGACATTGGAGTTCAAGCACTTGCAGTTCATGGGCGTACACGTGTGCAGATGTACAAAGGCGTGGCCGATTGGACCTTAATTGGCGAGATAAGGCAAAATCCAAGAATGCACATTCCCATTTTCGGGAATGGCGATATTGATTCTCCACAGAAAGCGCTGGAATATAAAAACCGCTATGGAGTTGATGGCATGATGATTGGCCGTGCAAGTATTGGTTACCCTTGGATTTTCAGAGAAATTAAAAGCTTCCTG
>DAIRTB010000260.1:0-2755 GCA_036804105.1 Bacteroidota bacterium
ACTTGTTGGCTCAAGACCTTATACACTACTGGAATTTCAACAATACTTCCAGTATCAGTGCACACCTTGATGCACCAACCACCATTGGCGGTGGAAGAATTGAAGCCATTATTCCAAATGGTAGCATTTCAGTTGTTAATGTGGCCGGCGGCACAGGCCAAAACTTCAACACCCAAAATTTAAATGCACGAAATGGTGATGCCTCAGGCAACCATTTAAGATTTAACGATCCAATTGGTAGTAGCCTTGAGTTCACAATTCCAACTTCTGGTTACTCAGATATAGTTGTAAAATTTGCAACAAGAAGATCTGGTCAGGGTGCAGGTATCCAAACTTGGGAATACAGCATTAATGGAGGTACAACTTACAATTTCTTAGCAACTGTAAATCCTAATAATGGTAACCCAGCCTTACAAACACTAGATTTATCATCTATTCCAAATACTAGGGATCAAAGAAATTTAAAATTGAAGGTTTCGTTTTCAGCTGGTTCTGGTGGTACTGAAGGGAATAATCGTTTCGATAATTTTACTGTGGAGGGCACTTTTTTACCAAGTGCTGGTGGAACATCTCCGTTTGCTTTTTTCACGCCAAGAAATTCTAAAACAAATGGATTCAATGGTGAAGCTGGTTTATTATTAAACACACAACCAAGCGTTACCTTTACTAAACCAGTAAGAGTAGTTGGAAACCTTACCGCCTTAACGGCTTCAGAGGTTGCAAACGAATTTGAATTACGTAGAGATAATGCCACAACAGGTGCATTAATTCCGTTTACCGCTTCCATTACTGGCAATACAGTAACCCTTACTCCCAATGCAGCTCTTCCAATTGGAACCACAATTTACACCATAGTTAAGCAAAACAGAATTGAAGATTTTACGGGTGCACTTTTAAGAGGCGAAAGAATTGGTAGCTTTACTACTGAATCTGTTCCTGTTGTTTTTGCTGGCGATTTAATTCCAGTTGCAATTAGAACAAACACAACCCCATCGTCTAACGATTTAGTTGCTTTCTTAACTCTAGTAAATATTCCTGGAGGAACAGAGATTAAATTCACAGATAGTAAATTTCAAGATAATGCTCCCAATCAGTGCCCAGGCGCTCTTACGTGGACTGCTCCAATGGGAGGAGTTCCAATTGGAACGGTAATTGAAATATTCCCAGACAATCCTGCAACCAATTTAGGATCAATTACAGGTTCTACATTCGGTTTAAGCGCAAATGGTGATCAAATGATTGTTTACTCTGGCACCAATACTAACCCAAATTATATTACTGCTATCAGTACAAATGCATGGGTTGCTAATGCAACTCCTTTAGTAGCATGTGGTGGTTCACTTTCTAAATTGCCTACAGGATTAGTAGATGGTACATCTTCAATCAATTTAAGTACTTCTCCAGGAAATGTTATGGGGAATTCTGCAAATGCTTATTACAATGGTCCACAAACTGGAATGAATATTAAAGCGCAGATTTTAAATCCTGCAAATTGGGTAACTTCTCCATCTGGAACTCCAGCACAAGTTTTACCAGTATGGGGTTTCGATGGTCCACCAGCAGTTGCTACTGCAGCAGTAGGAAGTCAAAACACTATTATCCTAACATTTAATCAAGACATGGATGCTGCTTCTGCCAGCAACTTGGCTAATTATACTGGAATTGCAGGTTTAACCTCTGCGGTTCTTAGCTCAAGTGGTAGCTTTAACAATATTGTAACCTTAACTTACAGCGTAAATTTTGTAAATAGTACTAGTTACAGTTTAACCGTAAATAATGTTCAAAATGCAAGTAATGTAGCAATGGCTGCTCCATTCATTTTCAATTTCACTTACAATAGCACCATCGCATTTGATGGTCGTTACAAAGTAGTTAACGAAGGCGATGGAACAATCAGCGTAGTTTTAAATATAACTAACCCATCAGTTTCTTCTTTCGATGTTGCTATCAGACCAATGCCACAAGGAACAGCTAGCCCCGCAGATTACAATTTTGCATCGCAAACTGTAAACTTAGATGGAACTAGCAATACATTCAGCATTCAAATTCCAATTGTAAACGATGCAATTGTTGAAGACGATGAGTATTTCATAATTCAATTAAGCAACTTAGTTGGTGCCACATTAACAGGACCAAGTTTTTACACTGTTTACATTGTTGATAACGACAGAATAGCGCCAGTTGCTAACAACGAGCTTACTTTGGTTAAGAAAATAAGCTTCGATCCATCATTAAGCAGTTCTTCATCAGAAGTTGTTGCCTTCGATCCCACAACAAACCTCTTATATTCAACTAGCTCGCTTGAAAACAGAGTAGATATTATCAACTTCAGCAATCCTACATCACCAACAACTATTGGAACAATAGATATTACACCTTATGGAGGTTTAACTTCAGTTGCAGTTAGAAATGGTTTGGTTGCGGTTGCCAGCCCTGCTGCAAACGAATCAAATCCAGGTTCAGTTGTATTCTTTAATTCAATGGGCGTTTTTCAATCTCAGGTCACCGTTGGCTCTTTACCCGATATGGTAACTTTCAGTCCGAATGGTAATTTAGTATTAGTTGCGAACGAAGGTCAGCCAAGTAATCCATATTCAACTGCAACCGATCCAGAAGGTTCAGTGAGTATTATCAATGTTGCAGGTGCAGTTATCACCCAAGCAAATGTGACCACTTTAGATTTCACAGCATTCAATGCACTAGAAGCTACATTAGTTGCAAATGGTATCAGAAAAGGAAATAACCAAGGAACATT
>DAIRTB010000260.1:2765-4135 GCA_036804105.1 Bacteroidota bacterium
AGCCCGTTTTTATGGGTTTGAAAGTATTGGATGATGTGGGTTTGGGATACATAAGGTTGGGACAATCCTCTAATACTTTAAGTGGAGGCGAAGCGCAACGGGTTAAATTAGCCTCGTTTTTGGGAAAGGGAAATGCTAGAAACAATCAAGGAACTTTGTCGCAAAACCTTGAGCCAGAATACATTACCGTTTCAGACGATAATACAACTGCTTATGTAACTATTCAAGAAAATAACGCTGTTGCTGTTATTAATTTGGTTAATAATACCATTACTGAGCTTCGTAGCTTAGGCACTAAAAACACGCTTGTTTCGGGTAATGGATTCGATGCATCTGATGTTATTCCAGAAGCCTTATTGGTTAACTGGCCAGTACAAAACTTCCGTCACCCAGATGCAATTTCTTACTTTAAAATAGGAAACAACGAATTCTACGCAACTGCAAACGAAGGCGATGAGCGTGAATATTCAGGCTTAAACGAGCGTACAACTGTTGGTGCTGATGTAACTGTTTTAGATCCTACCAACTTCCCTCATGCAGATATGTTGAAAGAAACCCACGCTTTGGGTAGATTCAGAATTACCAACTTGAATGGTAGAAATGGTATGGGAACTTACGAGCAACTCTTCTCTGGTGGTTCAAGATCGTTCTCAATTTATAATGCAACTACTGGTGCTTTAGTATTCGAATCGGGCAACCAAATGGAGCAAATTACATTAGCAGATCCAATTTTTGGTGCTTTGTTTAATGCGAGCCACAACAATTTAACTAGAAAAAGCCGTAGCCGTTCTAAAGGACCAGAACCAGAGGGCTTAACCTACGCTAAAATTTATGGAAACAACTATATTTTTATCGCACTAGAGAGAATTGGTGGAGTTATGGTTTACAATGTAAATAATCCAAATGCGCCAACTTTTGTTCAATACATCAACACGAGAGATGTGGCTACTTTAACTGGCGATAGAGGTGCAGAAACCTTAATCTTCATTAGCGAAAACGAAAGCGCAGATGGCAAGCCCTACATCGTTGTTTCAAATGAGGTTAGCGGAACTTTAACTGTTTTCGAAGTTGAATTAAACTTTGTAGCTGGATTAGGTACACGCTACGTTGCCACAAACGGACTAAATACTTCTAACACATGTTTGGATCCAGCAAATCCGTGTCAGACAATTCAATATGCTGTTGACGTTGCAAATTCAAACGACACCATACAGGTTGCTGCTGGTTTGTATAATCTTTCATCTCCAGTTAGCATAAATAAGAGTTTGTTATTTAGAGGTGCGAAAGCTGGAATCAACGCCATTAACAGGGCAACTTCTTCTGCACAATTTGCAAACGAAAGTTTAATTAGATCAGCTGGTTCAATTTTC
>DAIRTB010000261.1:0-4134 GCA_036804105.1 Bacteroidota bacterium
GAATTCTGGTTTTTAACTGTTTTTTCAGAGTATCAATTTCGCAAAAGCCATCTGTACTACATGCCCAAAGTTTGTTTTTCGATTTAGAAAAATGGTTGAATAGCACATTTGAGGTATCTAAGTTTTTATAAAATATCTGTTCAAAAAGGTTTAACTCTGTAATAGAATTCTGACTTTTTCTATTTCTGCCTATAATTTTATTACCAAATAAAGTAATCCAAGAAATCTCATTTGCTTCTGTTGGAATTAAAATATCTTCTTGAAGTTGGTTATTTATGAAGGTGTAAACAAACTTATTCGAGCAGACATAAATTTTATTCTGAGAAGTATCAATTTCTAGAGAGTAAAAAAATTCTTCTTTTGAGTTGAAGAACGAATATATTAATTGAAGCTTGTTTTGTTTTAAATCTAACTTATATAAATCACTCGAGGTGGTAAACCAAAGAGTTTTGTTTTGAATTTTGTAGGCGCTAACCCGTAATCTGGGTGCATTTATAGAATCGTTAAATTTGGGTATTAGCTCGTTGTTTTTCAAATAGAATAGCTCTCCAGAAAAATTCATACACCAAATTTCACCAAGTTCATTTTCATTTAAAAAAGAAACCGCCGTAGATAAGGTATTTTTAAAGGGGATTTCAGTAAATGTTATCCCATTAAAGCGATACAAACCCAAATCTGTACCAAGGTACATATATCCATCTTTTGCTTGAAAAAGATCGTAAATGGTCAAAGTAGGAAGTCCTTCCGAAAGACCAAATCGTTTTACAAATGGCGTACCATTTGCAAATACCTCGAGGGTGATAAATAAAAATGCGGTTACTAGTATTTTAGGCATTGTAGTTATCTAAGTGAATTTGAGAATTTTTATTGATTTTAATGTCTTTTTTATACGAAAACCCAAGTTATTTACACGAAAAAGTTTTTTTACTATTTTTTAAGTCGAATATTATTTTCACATTTTATTAGCCCGTGACTTTAGAATTTTAAATCTTCCTTTAGATGTTCTCGCTTATAGATTGAATAAAGCTTGAACCAAAATGAGCAAATTAATATATTAATATTTAAAAACAATTTATATTTAATTTTGTATGTTTTCTATCTTTTTAGTATTTTAGAAAAAATATTTTGAAATAGCCTCTTTTTTTTAAAATAATTACTGGTGGCTGCGTATAAGAACATTAACTTGAACTTTTCTTTTAATTTATCTACTGGCTAAAATACTATTAAAATAATTTATATATTGTTAGTAGTTTTTTTTAATTCTATTTAACACTTTGTTTAACTATAAGAAAACAACTTAAATTTTGCTATTGAACTATTTTTTTAAGATTTTCAAAAAGTTTCAAAAATCGAAGGTTAGATCCGATATGGTAATTTTTAAATATATTTATTTGATAATTATAGAGTGTAATTTTTCCTATTTTAAAAAACGAAAGATAGATTATTTTCTCAAGATTTGCATTATTTGCATTTTTTATTGTAAAATTCTACCAAAAAACATAATATTGTGCTATTAAATGGTGTTAATGCATAGAGAAACAAGAATGCATGTTAAATTTTAACTTTTTTGAATTACTTTTGCAATTAAACTTTTACATTAAATTATAACCCGCTATTAAAAGAAATACATGAGAATAGACATCATTGCCGGTGCTCGGCCAAATTTTATCAAAATCGCTCCACTTATTGAAGCAATAAAGGAAATCGGTGAACCGCTTTCTTATCGTTTAATTCATACTGGTCAGCATTATGACAAGAATATGAGTGAAAGCTTTTTTGAGCAGCTAGGTATTCCTGAGCCAGATATCAATCTTGGTGCAGGGGGTGGAACCCAAGCTGAACAAACAGCCAATATTATGATTGGTTATGAAAAATTGCTCGCATCTGACTCTGCAGATTTATGTCTTGTGGTTGGCGATGTAAACTCTACCATGGCTTGCAGCATTGTGGCAAGGAAAATGGGTTTGGAAGTTGCTCACGTTGAAGGTGGTATTCGCTCTGGCGATTGGTCTATGCCAGAAGAAGTAAACAGGATTGTTACCGATAGCTTAACCAATTATTTCTTCACAACATCTTCAGATGCGAATAGAAACTTACAAAAATCTGGGGTGCCAATTAGAAATATTTATTTCGTTGGAAATACCATGATTGACACTTTACTTAAGCATAAATCTAGATTTTTTGCTCCAGAAATCTGGAAATCAGCTGGTTTATCTAATAAATCTTATTTTGTACTTACCCTTCATAGACCATCTAATGTAGATGATGCAGAAAGTCTTGTAAGTTTGCTTCAAGTAATTGTTAAAGAGGCCAAAGACAAGAAAATTGTATTCCCTGTACACCCAAGAACTCGTAAGATCTTAGAAGATGCTAATTATCAAGCTCCTGAGAAATTAATTATGATCGATCCTTTATCGTACCTTGAATTTAATTACTTAGTAGAAAATAGTTTCGCAGTGATTACAGATTCTGGCGGAATTACAGAAGAAACCACGGTTTTAGGTATTCCTTGTTTAACCTTACGAGACACTACTGAAAGACCAGAAACTGTATCAATAGGAACAAACGAATTAGTAGGAACTGATCCAGATTATATAAAACCTGCCTTTGCAAAGTTGTTTTCAGGTAAATGGAAAAAAGGCGAAATTCCTGAACTTTGGGATGGTAAAACTGGAAAAAGAATTGCTGAAGCATTATTGGAAATTGCTCAATGGTAAAATTATTGCTGCTTTTTAAGCAAATGGGATTGCGGTACTCCGTTTTCCGTTTGTATTACGAAGTGAGTAACAAATTTGGTTTTTGGAAACGAAAGTTTCCAACCTCCTTCAAGAAAGTAGAAGTAATTACCTTAAACAATTGGCGCAGCAATGCGCCAATGTTTTTTTTTAATGATGCCTCCTCTGTACAGCTTCCAGATTTATCTATAGAAGAACAAGTTCACTTGAAAGAACTTTCAGAAAACATTCTCCAAGGCAAATTCCAATTCTTTTCTTCTCTTACTTACGATTTAGGGACCGATTACAACTGGGTTACCAATCCCGAAACTGGGTTTGGGTATGATGCAAATCTGCACTTTACCCAAATAAAGGATTTAGACCCGAAAGCTGGCGATATTAAATACGTCTGGGAGAAATCTCGTTTCTCTTGGTTGCACACCCTGATGCGATCTGACAAACATTTGGGCACAGATAACGGTGATTTCGTGATCTCTGAAATCTTAAGTTGGATTGCAGCAAACCCAATAAACCGTGGACCAAACTGGAAATGTAGTCAGGAAACTTCGCTTAGAATACTTAATTGGACCTGGTCTTTATACTTTTACAAACACCACAAAGCCTTAACTGAATCTGTTTGGAACACCCTTCAGCAAAGTATTTATGCACAATTGCATCATGTTTATCAAAATATTCACTTTTCAAGAATAGCGGTTAGAAATAACCACGCCATTACCGAAACCATGATGCTTTACTTTTCTGGCATCTTATTTCCTTGGTTCTCCGAAACTAAAAAATGGTCGTCCAAAGGAAAACAATGGTTGGAGCAAGAGATTGAATATCAGTTGTATGCAGATGGTACTTTTTTGCAATTTAGCATGAATTATCACCGTGTCGCTATTCAATTACTTACTTGGACCATCGGTTTAAGTAAATTGCACAACATCAACTTAGCACCAGTTGTAAGTGAAAGAGCTTCTCAATCGCTCAAGTTTCTCTATGCTTGCATGGATACCGAAACCGGATTTCTTCCCAACTACGGAAACAACGACGGTGCAATTTTCTTTCCACTAAACAGCAAGGCTTACCGAAATTACAAACCACAACTTGCCGCTTTAGCTCAAATGCTTGGCCACAAGCAAGCTGAGGTTTCCGAAGATGCTGCCTGGTTTAATGTACAAGAAAACAGTTCTTTGCCAGAAATATCCATCGTAGATGGAGCTTACAATTTCCCTATCGGTGGATTTTACTTATTGCGTGAAGGCAATACGCTAACTTTTATCCGCTGCGGGAAACATAAAGATCGTCCAGCTCAAAGCGATAACCTTCATTTAGACATCTGGGTAAATGGCCAGAATCTTTTGGTGGATGCTGGTTCATACAAATACAACACAACCCCTGAAGAACTCAATAGCTTTTT
>DAIRTB010000262.1:0-4129 GCA_036804105.1 Bacteroidota bacterium
AACAATATTCAACCAGTTTACAAAGAGTTTTTCACGCACAAGGCTTTCTTGGAAGTTGGGTGCACCAAGATGAAGGTCTGATATGAAGTAGATTTTTACTGGTTTATTTTGGCTCAAGCTCATTCGGAAGAACAAAAAGGTACAAGGTTTTCGGGCCGTGAGCGCCTAAAACCAATGTTTTTTCTATATCTGCAGTACGACTTGGGCCTGTAATAGCGCTTATCATACTCGGAAGATTTGGGCCATACTTTTTCTTGAAACCATCGTAAGCCGATTTCAAATCGGGAACCAACTGATGTTCGAAAGCAACTACTGCATGCACTTCTGGAAAAACGGTATCTATTCTTCCCATCGATTGGGCTGAACTCACAAAAATGCTTCCGGTAAAAGAAACCAAGCATTCGCAAGAGGTTATGGCGAAATTGAATCGATCATAAACTTCGTCTACCACGTAAGGAATTCCAGTTTTTTCTAGCAAGATATTTACTTTGGCATCTCGGCAAATGGGCATGGAAATGTGCTCGGAAAGGAAAATTTCTTTCAAACTTGCGGCAAACTCTTCTAGATTTTCGCAGTAGGCAAAACGTCCGTTTAAGGCCGTAAATCTTTTTGCAAAAGTTAATAATGGATCTTCGTTGGGGATGTCCATCAGCTCAGAATCAAAGTCTCGTGGAGATACCACCGGATCGGAGGGTTGCATTAAAGCAGCCCTTATTTTTCCTAAAATGGTATCTCTAGAGTTCTTTGTACCCATGTTTATTTTGTTTCGCTTTCGGCTGGTTCTAATGTAGAACCGTTTTCTCCATTATTGGAAGGTTCAATAATTGGAGCTGAATCAACTTCCAGATAATCAGTGTGATACTGATGAGGTGGATGCGGTCTCTCGCCAATTAAATCAACTAAATCGGTTTGGAAAATTACCTCTTTTTCTAATAAAACGAGTGCTACTTTTTCAAGAGCGCCACGTTTCTCTATTAACAAGGCTTTTGTTTTTTCGTAAGCGTTCGAGATAATGGTACGAACCTCTTCGTCAATAATTCTTGCGGTTTCTTCTGAATAAATTTTCTTGAATTGATACTCTCCTCTTGGATCGTTAAACGAAACCTGACCTACTCTTGGATTCATACCGTAGATGGTTACCATTCCGTAAGCCATTTGGGTAACACGCTCCAAATCGTTTTGTGCTCCAGTTGAGATGTTTCCAAAAACAACTTCCTCTGCTGCTCTACCACCTAGTGTCATGCACATGGTGTCGAGCAATTGCTCAGTTGTGTATAAATATTGTTCTTTCGGAAGATATTGAGCGTAACCTAAAGCTGCTACACCTCTAGGAACGATGGTAACTTTAACCAAAGGATCGGTTGAGCTTAAGAACCAGCCTGCAATTGCGTGACCAGCTTCGTGGTAAGCAACAATCTTTTTCTCTTCTGGTGAGATAATTTTATTTCTTTTCTCAAGACCACCAATTACACGGTCGATTGCATCGTTAAAATCTTCTTTTCCAATTGATTCTTTACCCTTTCTTGCTGCAATTAAAGCAGCTTCGTTACAAACGTTTGCAATTTCTGCACCAGCGAAACCAGGCGTTTGCTCTGCTAATTTATGTGCGTCGATATCAGTACCTAATTTCAAAGGTCTTAAGTGAACTTTGAAAATTTGTTCTCTTCCGTTAATATCAGGTCTATCAATTGAAATTTGGCGATCGAAACGGCCAGGTCTCAACAACGCTGGATCTAACACATCTGGACGGTTAGTTGCTGCCATCAAAATAATGCCCGAATCGGTTGCAAAACCGTCCATTTCTACAAGAAGTTGATTCAATGTGCTTTCACGCTCATCGTTGCCGCCCATTATTTGATTCTTGCCTCTCGATCTACCTACCGCATCAATTTCATCAATAAAAATGATACATGGTGCTTTTTCTCTAGCTTGTTTAAATAAGTCTCGCACTCTTGATGCACCAACCCCAACAAACATTTCTACGAAATCTGAACCAGATAAAGTAAAGAACGGAACCTGGGCTTCTCCTGCAACGGCTTTTGCAAGCAAAGTTTTACCAGTTCCTGGAGGGCCAACAAGTAGCACACCTTTCGGAATCTTACCACCTAGTACTGTGTATTTTTTCGGATTTTTAAGGAAATCTACCACTTCCATTACTTCCACTTTGGCTTCTTCAAGTCCTGCTACATCCTTAAACGTAACATTTACTTGGGTGTTTTTATCGAAAAGGGTTGCTTTAGATTTACCGATGTTGAAAATCTGACCACCAGCACCACCAGCACCACCGCCCATTCGTCGCATGATGAAAATCCAAATGCCAACCAAAATTAAGATGGGTAAAAGAAATCCAAGCAATCCATCAGTAAGCCAATTCTGCCTAGTTTCCCAAGAAATAAACAAGGGCTTGCTGGTGCTAGACGAGTCGATACTTGTTTGAGTTTCTGCTAACCTTTTTTCTAGTGTTTCTGCCGAACTTTCGGTTAAATAATATTGTGGGCCGCTAGATGGGTTTTTACTTTTTTCAATTTCCGGATATCTACCACTTGTAAGTGCTTCTTTTTTGAGATGTATTTCTACCTTGTAAAGATCTTCGGCTTTATAACCGATTAGTTTTTCAACATCGTTATTTTTGAGCATTTTAGTTGCAAACTCATCCCAGCCAATTTTTTTGGCTGAGTTACCGGCGTTCATTATTTGCAGTATTAAGAAAATAACTGCGAAAGCGATGAAAATCCAGTAAAAATTAAATTTCGGGGCATTAGGTAAACCCATTTTACCTTTTTCAGGTTTTTTATTTTCGTTTTTTTCCATTCTTGATGCTAAATAGCTAAATTGTAACTAAAATGCTAGGTGTTTTGTTCTATCAGCTTTCAACAAGTATGTGTGGGGCATCGTTCCAAAGGTCTTCTAGGTTGTAAAACTCCCTAATGTCTCTTAAAAAAACGTGGGCAACAACGTCGCCATAATCTACTAAAACCCAAGAAGCATTTTCCCTACCCTCTATTTGCCAGGCTCTTACGCCTAAAGCTTTGTGTACTTCTTCGTCAACTGATTCTGCAATTGCTTTAACTTGAGTTGTGCTATCGCCATGGCAAATAATAAAGTAGTCGGTAACGGCTTCCTTCATTTTTCTAAGGTCTAAAACCACTATGTTTTTGCCTTTTTTCTCTTTTATTCCCTCAATTACCCAATTTTTTAAGGTATCGGTATCCGGGTTTTGTTTATTCATCAAGATGTTAATGTAACTTTGTGGCTGCAAAAATACCTAATTCTAGTTGCAAAGTTTTTATTTAAATACACAGATACTTAAGAAAGACCTCATTTGGCTTGAAACAGTATCCAGTACAAACACTTATTTACTCGATAATCTTAAAAATCTTCCATCAGGAACGGTGGTTTTAGCACGCAACCAAGAATTTGGAAGAGGTCAAAGTGGTGCTGCACATGGTTGGCACTCAACGTCTGGAAATAATTTGCTTTGCAGTGTTCTTTTCAAACCTAAAAACTTATCTGTAAACAACTCATTTAAAGCAACACAAGCAGTAGCTTTAGCTGTTTTTGATTTGGTGAACACCTTTTTTGGAAGCAACGTAGCTATAAAATGGCCCAACGACGTTTATTTGAATGGCAAAAAAGTTGCTGGAATTTTAATTGAATCAACCATTTTCGAGCAGCGAATACCTACCCTGATAATAGGTGTAGGTATTAATGTTAATGAACCCAGTTTTCCTGAACATTTGCCAAATGCAACTTCTTTTTCCATTGAAGCAAAGAAAAATTTTAGGCTTACTGAAATTGTTCCTGCGTTTCTCAATATTCTAGACAAGTATTTACTTTTATTAGACGAGAGGCGTTTTGCTGAAATTGAGTCTCAATATTTAAAGCAAATGTTTGGGTTAAACAAGCAAGTAAAGTTCTCTGCCGCCGAAAAATCTTTTGTAGGAATTATAAAAGGTTTAAAAGCCGATGGTAGGCTTTTGATTGAGGTTGAAGGTGAAACCAAAACTTTTGGTAACAAACAAATTGTTTTTAAGGAGATTGTTAAATGAAGTTGCTAGTTGATCAGGGCAATACTTATCTAAAGTACCAATTGCTTAATGCTGAAGATGATGTAATGAAAGATGGCAAA
>DAIRTB010000263.1:0-4097 GCA_036804105.1 Bacteroidota bacterium
GTTATGTCTTCGTCAATTAAATCAACTTGCTTTTCAGTAAGTAGAATATTATCGGCTAGAGTTTCATCAAAATCGAAAACAATAGAAAAAGTTTCTTCTAACTGATTACCAATTAGTTGTAAAAACTTGAGCATATTAACCTCAAGTGCAGCAATTTCGTTACCAATTATGGTCATGGCTGAGTTGGGTTATATCTTCCAGTAATATAATTGGCAGTTTCTTCTGTACTGGGATTGGTAAAAAACAGGCTTGTCTTTTCAAATTCTATTAATTTTCCATGCATTATAGGCGCACAATGTGTGCTCAATCGAGCTGCAAATCTTTGATTAAAGGTAGAAATAATAATGGTATTGGAAAATCTTTTTTCATACAAAATTTTCTCAACCACAGAAATGGCTTCGGTATCTAGTTCAACTAATGGCTCTTCTAGCATAATTATCTGAGGATCAGTGGCCAACATTCTTGCAATACACAACAACTGAATCTCTGTACGAGTTAATTGAACTTGAGTGTCTTTTAGGTTATCTTTAAATTTCTGCAGTAAGCCAACGGTTTCTAGGGAGCGTTCTACTCTTTCAAGTAAAAACTTTTCGTGATGCTTCCCAGCAAGTTTTAATCCGAAGGCCAGATTATGATAAATTGAGCCCGGAAAAAGCGTTGCATTTTTATATACCACCCCAACTTTTCTTTGCAGTTCAGCAAAATCTGACTGAGGTTGGTACAAATTCTTACCATCAATATAAAGACTACCTTGAATGTTTAGCGCTTGAGCAGGTGGATGATACTTATTGATAGCACGCAGCAAATCAGATTTACCAGAATCTGGCGGACCAAGTAAGGCCAAAATTCCAGGCCCTTCGAAGGTAAAATTGATATCCTGAAGCACCTCTTTATGATTAACGTGCATGCCAAAATGCTCAAAACGTATTTCGCTCAATGTTTAGGAAAAATTTAATCTACAAAAATAACAGAAACTAAGATTAAGAAATTGTGATTAATTTATTTTGGTAACATTCGGGAAGTTTTACACCAACTTCCCGAAAGTTGTTTTCTGCTAGCTATCCTTTTGGTTGTGGTGGAACTTTCGGGAAGTGGCAGGTTCTGTACTCACTTCCCGAAAGTTTCTAAAAACTAGCACGTTACGTTTAATTAAAAATACTTTCGGGAAGTTTATAAAACGCAAAAAGCCGGAAATCTAAAACTTCCGGCTTTTTGCGTTTTGTATCTATTACCCTCTCTTGCCGATACCCACAAAATCTCTTGTTGGGTGGCCAGTGTAAACTTGTCTTGGTCTGCCAATTGGCTCGTTGTTCTGGCGCATTTCTTTCCATTGGGCAATCCAACCTGGTAATCTACCCAAGGCAAACATTACGGTAAACATTTCAGTAGGAATTCCGATAGCTCTGTAAATAATGCCTGAGTAGAAATCTACGTTCGGATATAATTTACGTTCAACGAAATATGGATCGCTCAAGGCTACTTCTTCTAATTGTTTTGCGATGTCTAAAACAGGATCGTTTATACCGAGTTTAGCCAAAACTGAATCGCAAGCAGTTTTGATAATGGTTGCTCTTGGATCGAAGTTTTTGTACACCCTGTGGCCAAAGCCCATCAAACGGAAAGGATCATTTTTATCTTTCGCCTTGTTCACGTATTTCATTACATCGCCACCATCGTTCATAATGGCTTCCAGCATTTCAATTACTTCTTGATTTGCTCCACCATGTAATGGACCCCAAAGTGCTGCAATTCCAGATGAGATAGCAGCGTAAAGGTTAGCATGAGATGAACCCACAATTCTTACCGTTGAAGCAGAACAATTTTGCTCATGATCAGCATGAAGAATTAAAAGCTTGTTTAATGCATCTACAATTACCGGATCTGGATGGTAATCTTCGGTGCGCATACCAAACATCATCGTTAAAAAGTTAGAAACATAGTCTAGCTTATTGTTCGGATAATTGTAAGGATGCCCCATTTGCTTTTTGTATGTCCAAGCAGCAATGGTGGCCATTTTGGCAATTAATCTGTGAATGGTTCTTTCTACTTCTTCAGGAGCCCTGTTTGGGTTTAAAGATGCTGGGTAAAATGAAGAGAGAGAACTAACCACTGCCAACATAACGCCCATTGGATGCACATCTGAGGGATAAGCATCTAAGAATTTCTTAATATTTTCATGTACCAAAGTGTGGCGGGTAATTGAACCAACGAAACCATCTAGTTGGGCATGAGTTGGTAACTCTGCATGAATCAACAAATATGCTACCTCCATAAAGTTTGATCGCTCTGCAAGTTGCTCAATGGGATAACCTCGATACAAAAGAATTCCTTCTTCTCCATCTATAAAAGTGATTGCACTTTTGGTGGCACCCGTGTTTTTGTAGCCTACATCTAGGGTTATTAAACCCGATTCGTCTCTAAGTTTAGAGATTTCAATTGCAGATTCGTTCATGCTTCCAGTGGTTACCGGAAGCTTGTAGGTATTGCCTTCGTAAATTAGCTCAGCAAATTTGGACATGTACTTATTAATTGAATATGGTTAAAAAAATGATATTAAATTTAGCCGTGAAGTTAAGGAAAAAACAGCTTCCAACCGCTTTAAAGTTCCAAGATTTTAGAATTAATATACTTTACCTCTGATTTTTGTTTGCGAGTAAATTTACAATTCTATTTTTTGTGAACCATCAAAAATTAGGTCAAAAAGGTTGTTGGTTTAGATTTAGGCTTTTAAAAGAATAGATAAAGATTGCATAATTTTACATCAGCAAGGGAATTTCGAAACTTCACAATAAAATAATCTGTTGGCATGATACGTTCTCCTGAGCTTCAACTTACTTTTGTTATAAAAAATGAAAAATCTAATTAAAAACCCCGAATCTGAATTGATTAACGAAGGCCTCAATTCTTGGAAATTTATAAGCGATCAAATTAGCAAAACTTTCGAATTTGATTCGTTTAAAAAAGCGATGGATTTTATGATGGCCTGTGTAGATAAATGCGAAGATTTAAATCATCACCCCAATTGGAGCAATGTATACAATAAAGTAATGGTAAATTTAACTACACACGATTCTAGTGGGGTAACAGAACTCGATTTCGCTCTTGCTAAATCTATGGATAGAATTTATGTCGATTTTGAGTAACAAAAAAACCTTAGGGAGAAGCGAGGTAATTGATTTTCCAGATTTAGGTTTAATTGGAATTGAAGCAAAAATTGATACAGGTGCTTGGTCTAGTGCTGTTCATTGTTTTAATATAAAGGCCTTGGAACCAGATCATTTGGTCTCGTTTCAGGTATTAGATCCATCTCACCCTGCATATGCAGAAGAAACTCATATTTATAAAATTTCAGCTATAAGACCCGTAAAAAGCTCTTCTGGTGATATTGAAAATAGATATTTTATTAAAACTCAGGTGGTAATTTTTGGTCAGGTTATGCCAATAGAAATTTCACTAACCAACCGTTCGAGTATGGGTTTTCCAGTACTCATTGGTAGAAAAATATTAAAAGGCAACTTCGTGGTTGATGTTGCTAAAAAAAATTGCTCACTAAAATTATTAAGTAAAACAAACCAATGAAACTCGCCATTTTATCAAGAAATGCAAACCTATATTCAACAAAAAAACTAGTTGAAGCCGCTGAAGCAAGAGGACATGTAGTACATGTGCTCGACCATTTGAAGTGTTACATGGTCTTGCAAAAGGGTAATCCTACCTTACATTACGAGGGCGAAGAATTAATTGGTTTTGATGCTGTAATTCCAAGAATTGGGGCAAGTGTAACAGCATATGGCGCTGCCATTGTTAGACAATTCGAGATGATGCGGGTTTTCTCCGCTGTTAAGTCGCAAGCTTTGGTTAGATCTAGAGACAAACTTAGAAGCATGCAAATACTAGCTAAAGAAGGCTTGGGAATGCCCATTACGGGTTTTGCTCACATGCCAAGCGACAAATCTGATTTAATTCAAAGGGTTGGAGGTGCACCATTAATCTTGAAACTTTTAGAAGGTACTCAGGGCATGGGCGTTGTATTAACTGATACTAAAAAAGGAGCTGAATCTGTTTTAGACGCATTTTCAGGATTGGATGCCAACCTG
>DAIRTB010000264.1:0-4094 GCA_036804105.1 Bacteroidota bacterium
GCTGTGATTTTCTATTGTTTATTGCTTTAGCAATCTATACCAAAGCTTTTAATTCTATGCTCCTATGTGGTTTTAAAAAAACTATCCTTGATTTAAAAATTCAATATTAAACTATTATAATTCAGTAACTTACATGCTTTTCAGCAGACCCTACTTTGAAATCGACCAAAAGCAAAAAGCTGAAACTTTTTGTCTGCTTTTCTTAGGTGAATGGGTTAAATCGCTTAAAAATCTTTAATTCTTACGAGCAAGTAGCTCCGTCCAATTAAGTTTTAAGGGGCTTTTATGCCGATATCTCAAATCTTTCTCCATACTCGGTTGAAAGATGTGATGTGTTGCATTGGGTATTTTTCCTGGTTTGCCATGCAAAGGGTTGTTTATAATTAGATCGTCGGGATTTTGGAAATCTAAGCTCCAAAAATTTGGGCTCAGGGAATTGGGTAAAATTATTTTTCTTGCCTGAAATGAGTTGATGGCAATAATTGCGTTTACTGGAATTTCCATTCTGGTGGCGGCTTCTAAAATTCCCATTCCCATGGCGGTTCCCATGCTGAAAGTTATCAGCTGAATGGGTTCTTTAAACTGCTTTTCATATTTTTCAAACCAAATCTTTCCGATAGCAGACCTAACATCCACCGAAGAAAAAAAAGGAAATTGTTGGTCTGTAAACAACATTTGCTCAGTAAAGAAATGGTTTTGCATCTGCCTCACAAAATTGCTACTTTCTCCGCCCCAAAATTTGGCACCACCCTCTGGCGAGCCAAAACCGAGATAACCATTTACAAAAACCAACATCAGCGCAATTTAATAGCTAGACAAACTTGTCGCCGTTTTTTAGTTTCTGGTCGGCAAGCAGATTCTCCAATTCGTTTTCTCTATTGCGGGGCATAATTAGGAGCATATTGCCTTTATCAACTACAATAAAATCTTCTAAACCGTTTATAATCACCAATTTGTTGTCTGGGGCTTTAACTACGCAATTTGCTGCATCGTACATCATTACATGCTTTCCAGAAACGGCATTTCCCATGTAATCTTTGTCGTGCGAGCTCCACAAAGCATGCCAGTTAACCAAATTGGCCCAACCAAAATTTGCTCTAAAAACTACAGAATCGTTCATTCTATACAAAATACCGGCTCTAAAAGAAACATTTTCGCAAATGGGGTAAGCCTTTTTCATATGGGGAATTTCTTGCGGCGTATCAAAATGTTTGAGTGCATTTTTGAAAACACTGTGCATCTCGGGCAAGAGCTTCAAGTAAGTCTCGATAAGGGTGCTAACTTTTATAACCGTTATGCCAGAATTCCAAAGAAACTCGCCACTTTGCAGAAAGGTTGTTGCAATTTCCTCTGTAGGGTTTTCGGTGTAGGTTTTAACGTGGTAAATATGTTCGGTTATGGGTTTATCAGAGCGATACTGCACATAACTGTACGATGTTTCTGGTAGATGCGGCTTTATGCCAATTACCACTGCGGTGTTGTGTGTTTCGGCATAAGCTACCGACTCTTTTATACAAGTTGCAAAATTGCTTTCTGAACTAATTAACTGATCTGAAGGGGTAATGATTAAAATGGCATCTGGATTTCTTTTATGAATTTTGAATGCTGCATACGCAACACAAGATGCGGTATTTTTCTTTATGGGTTCGAGAATAAGCCGATCTAAAGGAATTTCTGGAACCTCTCTTTGTGCCAAATCCTGATAAATTGCGTTTGTGGCGATAAAAAAATTCTCTTCAAGGCAAAAAGAAGCAAATCGATTTACAGAAAGGCGCAACATAGATGCATTCATGCCGAGTACGTCTTGAAATTGCTTGGGTTCGGCTTTGGTACTTAGCGGCCAAAGCCTGCTTCCGGAACCCCCTGCTAAGAATACAGTAAATGTGTTTTTCATTAAAAACTTAGGCAAATGCCATAATTTTATAAAGTTAAAAGTTTAGCGCTTACTCATATGTTAAATTATGCCTTCTTTCAGTAAATCGTGCAAATGGATAATGCCATAGTAATTCCCAAGATCGGTAACAACCAATTGGGTAATGTTTTTGGCACGCATTTTTTCTAAGGCTTGGGCCGCCAATTCAGATTTTTCTATTGTTTCGGGATTTTTATGCATTATTTCTTCGGCGGTGGTGGTGTTTACATCTAATCCGTTTTGCAGCATTCTTCTAATATCGCCGTCGGTTACGATGCCCAGAATTTTGTTTTCCGCTAAAACTAGGGTTGCACCGTAACGTTTATCGCTAATTTCGATAAGTGCATCTCGCAATGGGGTTGTAGGGCTTACAGCGGGTTTGCGTTTGGTATCTACCAAATCTTGGGTTCTAAGATAAAGTCTTTTCCCCAAGGCGCCACCAGGGTGATATTTAGCAAAATCTGTAGCTGTAAAAGAGCGGGCTTCCATTAAGCAAACGGCAATTGCATCGCCTAAGGCAATTTGAGCGGTTGAGCTTGTGGTTGGCGCTAAATTCATTGGGCAAGCTTCTTTTTCAACATAACTGTTTATTACGAAATCTGCCTGTTGAGCAAGATAGGAATTTTCATCACCCGTAATGGCAATAAGGGGTATTTTACTTGCTTTTAATAATGGAATTAATACTTTAACTTCTGGTGTATTGCCACTTTGAGAGATAAGCATCACAATATCTTCCTGTAAAACCATGCCTAAGTCGCCATGAATAGCATCTGCAGCATGCATAAAAAGGGATGGCGTTCCTGTTGAATTTAGTGTTGCCACTATTTTCTGAGCAACCAAAGCACTTTTTCCAATTCCCGATATTATTAAACGCCCCTTAGTGTTAAGAATTAGGTCAATTGTTTTTTTAAAGCTTATATTCACGTATCTTTGCAGCCCTGTAAGTGCATCAGCCTCTGCTTGTAAAGTTCTAATGGCAGATTTAATTACAGAATTAGTTGTATCCAAGATAATAATTGTTTAAATTGAGCACAAAAGTAAGCATAATACCAGACCGTAAAATGGATTCATCACCAATACTCAAACAGGCCCTAAAAGATTTTTTTGGTTTCGACACTTTTAAAGGCAAGCAGGAGGAGATTGTAAATAATATTTACGAGGGAAACAACACTTTCGTTATCATGCCCACTGGAGCAGGAAAATCGTTGTGTTATCAACTTCCAGCAATTGTGTTGGAGGGTACTGCCATCATTATTTCGCCTTTAATTGCATTGATGAAAAACCAGGTAGATAGCATACGTGCGTATTCTGGCACCTCGGGCATAGCGGAGTTTTTAAATTCATCGCTAACTAAGAACGAAATTAAGCGAGTAAAAGACAGCATTACCGCAGGAATTACCAAAATGCTGTTTGTTGCACCAGAATCTTTAGGCAAAGTAGAAAACATTGAGTTCTTTAAATCTGTAAAAATTTCTTTTGTAGCAGTAGACGAGGCGCATTGTATCTCTGAATGGGGGCACGATTTTAGACCGGAGTATCGGAAAATCAAAACCATGATTCAGGAAATTGGCAATGTTCCCATTATGGCGCTTACAGCAACGGCTACCCCAAAAGTACAGGCCGACATCCAAAAGAATCTTCAGATGTTGGATGCCAAAGTGTACAAAATGTCTTTCAACAGACCCAATTTGTATTACGAGGTACGCCCCAAAATTGATGCAGAAAAGAGCATCATCCGTTACATAAAAGAAAATGCTGGCAAATCTGGCATTATTTATACCCTAAGCAGAAAAAAAGCCGAAACCATTGCGGAGATTCTGCAAGCCAATAACATCAAAGCGCTTCCTTACCATGCTGGTTTAGATGCACCTGTGCGAGCAAAACATCAAGACATGTTTTTAATGGAGGATGTGGATGTAATTGTGGCAACCATCGCTTTTGGAATGGGCATTGACAAGCCAGACGTTCGTTTTGTAATTCATTATGACATTCCGAAATCTATTGAAAGTTACTACCAAGAAACTGGAAGAGCTGGAAGAGACGGCATGGAAGGCGTTTGTATTTCTTATTTCAGTTACGACGACATTAATAAACTCCAGAAGTTTATGAAGGATAAATCGGTAGCGGAGAAAGAAATTGGCACGCTGCTTATTAGCGAAATGGTGAATTACGCAGAATCTGC
>DAIRTB010000265.1:0-3560 GCA_036804105.1 Bacteroidota bacterium
GTACCAGTTAATTAAATTGCTATTTAAAAGAACACTTCCAAATATGTTAGAAACATTTTTGTCAAACGTGATTTGATTAATTGTGTCTAGAATTATAAATTCACTAGAATCCTCTGGAGGTGCTGTTGCAATAATCTTTATATGGTCAAACGGCTTTGTAATATGTGCCACAATGTTTTGTACTAAGACTGAATTTTCTCGAATGATTCCAATCTCCTCTAAATCACTTTGAGATTTAACGTAACCTCTCGATGTCTGTCTAATGCTAAATCGTTCAATGTCAATTCCACCAATTACTTTCAAATCTCCAAAATCGGCCAATTTACTTTGTAAACCTAACCCTCTTTTATTACTTGATACATCTTTAAAAAACAAGTTATTTTCCCGAATTTTTTTGGCAAGATCGATGTCACTTTGCGATATACTATTTAAAATAAAGCCAAATTCATCAATAAGGTTTTTGGGTGTTATAGCCAATTCATAAAAATCCTCTTTTTTACAAACAAGCGATTTGTAAAATTTATGTTTTACATTTTTTTCAATTTGAAAAATACAGGCCTCAAGTTTTACTTCCTGCCATGGTTTAATACAGTCTGCAATTAATGCTAATTCATCTTTAATCAACTCACGGATTTCAGCATAATTGGATGCATAAGTAAATGCTTTAGGTATGATATAGGACAATTTTCCATGTTTATTCAATAATTTTCGTCCTTTGTAAGTAAACAAAATTGCTGTTTCACTTGAATTAAAAATCTCCTGTTTAGCAAAAATTTTGTCAGCCTCGGTAAGTTTTATACCGTACGGCGGATTCCCAATCACCACATCAAAACCCATAAAATCGCCACTATCGTTTAGTACTTCCGGAAATTCAAATCTCCATTCAAAAGCGTTTTCAAAAATTTTATTATTCTCTATGTTTTCTACTTTTTGATTAAGATCGTTTATTGAATCTTCAATTTTATTAATTTTCTCTTCACGTATTTTCTTGAGTTTTCTATCGCCACCATATTCTTCTTGTGGTTCAAAAAGCATCATTCCAAAACCATCTTTGCCTTTACCTGTAAGCATAAAAAGCTCCTGGCTTAACTTTAAGATTTTATTTCTAATTGGGTCATTCTTCGATATTTCAGATCTAAAATCATTTTTAATTTTAGATATTAGCCGTTCCATTTCTCTTTTTTGTTCTTTGTTTTCGGCATTTCGGTAGGTGCTAACCGCAACTCGGTAGCTTTCTATTGAGAACTTGCTCTTTTTTAATGCCTGCTTTAAATCTGAATCTATGGCGAAACGGCTAACCAACGAATTGCCACATTTTATGTTGATGTCTATGTTGGGCAGGGTTTCTAATGCGGAATAATTGCTTTCAACCGTGTAATATGAATTTTTAAGAAGCTCAATCCAAAGCCTTAATCTGCAAATCTTTACAGAATTGGGGTTTATATCCACCCCAAAAAGGCAATTTTCTATTATGGTTTGTTTCTCGTGAAAAATAGTTTGCTGAATAACCTGCCTTTCGGGCAATTTGTTAGCGGTGTAATTAAAACTATTGCCACCAAATGTGTATTTAATGGTCTTTTCTGTTCTCGGCGCAGGTGCTAAATAATAAAATTCTTCTCCAGATTCTTTTTCGGTGATAAACAATTCATCGTTTACAACCTCAACCCAATAGTTTCTTAATTGCCTGCCTTCAAAATCACAAAGAATACCTAAATCGTTTTTTACCGCAATCATTTCATTCAAAGCAGAAACTAAAAAGTGGCCGGAGCCAACCGCCGGATCGCATATCTTCAGGGAGTTTACAATTTCGTTGGCTTTTTTCCTCGAAATCTTTTGGGGTATCAACTCATAAATATCCTCAATCTTGCTGATCTCAGAAGTTTGTAAATCCTCCTGCTTACAATGTTCCTGAAACTTCTGTACCACAGCTTTGCGAATGGTTTCCCTGCACATGTACATGGTTATGAAACCGGGCGTAAAAAACGAGCCGTCTTTGTACCCATTTATCTTCTCGAAAATCAATCCGAGTACCGAGGCATTGATAAGGGTTTTATTGTCTTCCTGAATTTCTTCGGAGCCTTCGCTGCTGAAATCATAGGCATTTAAAAACTCAAATAGGTATTCTAGCGTGTTTAATTTGCCGGTTCTTCTCTTTCCATGCTGATCTTTTAGCACCGTTGTGCCGATAATGGGAATGGATTTTTCGTCTTTTAAATTGCTAATAAACAAGGTGTTGTGCTCCATCTCCGTAGGCTCGAAAAGCGAGGAGTTGAGATAAGGCACCCGATCAAAAACCGCTTGAACATCTTCGTTTCGTTCTTCGTGCTTGCGGGCCAAGACCTGGAAAAAGAGGCTGTTTAGATCGTCGTAGTTTTTAATTTTGCTCAGACTCAGAAAGGCATAAGCTTTATCGCCAGTATGATAGGTAAGCAACTGTGCTTCCAACAATTTCAGAAAAAGAATGCGGTTAATCCAGGTTATGGATAGCTCGAGCGCAACATTGAACAAGCGCTCCTGATGCGTGGCGCCGTACTGACTCGGTTTCTCCAGCCTACTCATTTTATCGAGGCTCTCCAGCTGAATTATGGCATCTTCTAAAATGCTGCCGGTATTGCGCTCGCCTTCTTTGTTGCGCTGAATGAGTTTTTTACCACCCTCTTTGGTTTCCGTTAATCCAATAATGTGCAAGAGCTCAGCGTAAAATCTTTTGTCGAGGCTGTTGCTATCGTTGGTAAACGGTAGTTTTAATAGATGCTCTGGAGATAGAAGTTTGAATAACGCAATCAATACATTATCGTCGGCTTTGTTGGCATTGCGCAGCGGATTTTGATAATCTTGAAGGTTGAAGTAGGTAAATTCTAACTCTGAAGTAATGCTGGCAATAAACGGTTCTGCAATTTGCTTGTAGAAGAAATCGGTTTTGGTGTCTGCAAGCCTGCCAGAATCAAAGTCGTTAAATTGCTTTACGAAATTGCTATTTTGGGCAAAGTGCCGCTCGAAAATGGAGACGTCGAAAATGAACCATTCGTTAATGTTGGTGGCCACCAAATGCTTTACTTCTAGGTTTTTGTTGGTGATGCGCTCCCGTAGGTAATAAAGCACCAATTCTTGAAATGCCTTTTTGTTGATGTTTCCAACCGAGATCATTTCGGCTTTGTTGGTAGGCTTTTTGGCTTCGATAATTACGCCAACGGTAGATTTTGCATTTGGTCCATTATGAATAACCAGGTCGTTGCGGCCTTTGGTATTGATGAAATGATTTTGTTTGTAGTAGGTATCTTTTAGAAAATCGGAAACGAGGTTTTTGTGAAATTCCTCAGATTCTGTGTCGTTGGTTCTATCGAGTAGCGTAATCAGATGGGTTTTGAAACTTTCAATCTCAGCCCTATTGGGTTTAACTTTTAGGAAGGCTTTGTTGAGTGCCTTTCTTGGTTTCAAGGGAGTTATAAGCATCTAAAATTACATTTTCTAATTAGGGTGTTAAGATACTATTTTCGGTTGAGAGGTAGGAATTGATATGCAAAAAAATTGATGGAATGCAGGTGAGGAGATTTATAAAT
>DAIRTB010000265.1:3570-4075 GCA_036804105.1 Bacteroidota bacterium
CCGATAATAGATCGCAGATGATGCAGATTAGGCAGGTTTACGCAGATCTTTAAATCCGGCAATAGAACGCAGATGACGCAGATATTTCAGGTTTACGCAGATTTTTAAACGCAGATATTTCAGGTTTAAGCAGATATTTAAATCCGTGTAAATCAGCGTTGCGCAGCATCCGTGTCATCAGCGAGCCAATAAAGTAAAGGCAGATTACAAAGATTTACAAACTTAGAAGTTTACAATGGTTTAGTCTTTATCTTCTGTATAAGATAAAAAATCTAAAATTTTTCTTGTGGAAAAGATAAAAATTAGTAAATTTATCTTTTAGAAAAGACAAAATGAAAGATTTGTTCAAACAAATTATTGTTGAAAAGCAAGAATGGTTGAAAAAGGTTAATTCAATTGATAGAGAAATCTCAGTTGCAAGTGAGGCTAATTATGTATTTACAGGTTTAAGAAGAGCAGGTAAGTCGTATTTTCTATTTCAAATTGTAAAGAAATTAGTTGCAGA
>DAIRTB010000266.1:0-210 GCA_036804105.1 Bacteroidota bacterium
TATAGAATCAGATTCCCGTTTTCATAACATTTTCGTTTTTAAAAACATTTTTGTTATAAAATCAGATTTCTGGTTTCATAACATTTTCGTTTTGCAAAACAATTTTGTTATTGATATGAAAACCGTTAAAACGGTTGGGAACAATACGTCGCATACGAATCCCCACGGTCTTCGACCGAGTTTTCAACCGAGTTAAACAGTGGGCTATAT
>DAIRTB010000266.1:220-685 GCA_036804105.1 Bacteroidota bacterium
ACCGAGTTTTCAACAGAATTTTCAACAGAATTTTCAACCGTGGGCTATTTTATGTATCAAGCCCGCAGCGACGTGGTGTAGGAATCCTGAAAATCCTTAAATCCAGATAATCCTGATTCAGACTAAGAATTTTTGGGTAGAGCCCGCAATTACGAACCAACCGTAGAGACAGGGCATGCCCTATCTCTAAAATCACAGTTCCCACATCCTGCCCATCCTTAAATCGCATAAATCGTGTTCAAAACCTGAGGAGAAACATTCCTCGCCCACCTGCACTCGAAAACGCATTAAGCAATCCACGTTGAACAATACCCATGAATAGGATGTGGGTTTTCAACCCCATCCAAAAAGAAAATACCAATTAATATTAAAAAAAAAGAAACCAATTTTAGTACCGACAAAGACAATGAAATATGTCTACTAAAATATTGAGATTTATTGAGAAATATTTAAAAAATAATATTT
>DAIRTB010000266.1:695-4074 GCA_036804105.1 Bacteroidota bacterium
TACCAATTAATATAAAAAAAAAGACACACCCCGGCACACGCTTGTAAAGCTCTCAAGTGGTGAGAGGAGCATCATCCAAAATCAAAAATCAACCATCCAAAATCAAAAAATCACCCCACCAACATATGTGCCTTAGGGTATTTGTAATTGTTGGTTTCTACAGGCGAAGCAAGGGAGAATGCTAAGGTAAGTGTGCCAACTCGACCTACAAACATGCTCAGCATTAAAATAATTTTGCTGGGGGTACTCAAATCGGCGGTGATGCCACGGCTTAAGCCAGCGGTAGAAAATGCAGAAACTTCTTCAAAGGCTAAATCTAAAATAGACATTTTCGGCTCGAAAATAGAAAGAAAGAAAAGCGCCACCAATATAAAGGAAGACGAGAAGATAAATACCACAAATGCTTTATTAAGTAGGTCGTAGCTAATGGCTCTGCCGCTAATTTCGAGTTGTTTCTTGCCTCTGATTGTTGCAAATACAGCCGTTATTATTACAAAAAAAGTGGAGGTTTTTATACCGCCGCCGGTTGATCCAGACGAAGCGCCAATAAACATCAAGAAGATAAAAAGAATAACCGTTGGAGTGGCTAAAGCGGCAATATCCACAGTATTGAAGCCGGCAGTTCTGGTTACAGATTGAAAGAAAGATATAATGACTTGTTCCGTTCCTGTTTTTCCAATTAAAGTGGCTTGCTGCTCTGTAAAAAAGTAAACAAAAGTGCCAAAACTTATTAGAATTGCTGAGCCCCAAATGGCTACCTGTGTGCTTAATTTCCATTTACGCCATGGATTTTTCATTCTTAAGCGCATGTTAGAAAGGTTAAATAAGTCTCTCAAAGTTGGGAAACCAAGACTTCCGCAAATAATTAAGAATGCAATTATAATATGCAAAAGGTAGGCCTCTCGCACATACGCTTCATAAAGCCCGTTGGTGAAAAGTGAAAAACCTGCATTACAAAAAGCTGATATTCCATGAAAAACCGAGAAAAACAGCCGTTCGCCAGGTTGATCGTAAAAAGGAACGCTGATATCCCATAGCACATAAATAAACAGAATTCCAACTGCCTCAATTACAATGGTAAGGATTATGATCTGCTTTAAGAGAGATTTTGCATCAAACAAAGAATCTTCACTTAAGAAGTCTTTTACCACAGATTGATGTTTTATTCCAACTCCCTTTTTAAGAAAGTTTGCAAAGAATGTAGCGAAAGTTAAAATGCCAATTCCTCCAAGCTGAATTAAAAACATAATTACCAGCTGACCTTTTTGGGTAAAATCAGTTGCGGTATCTACCACTGCAAGTCCAGTAACACAAGAAGCACTAATGGCTGTAAAAACTGCGTCGAGAATGCTTAAATCTGTTTCAGCTGATGTCATTTCAGGCAAAAGAAGTAAGCCTGCACCTCCAAACGAGAGCATTATAAACGAAATAATAAAAGTGGTTGCAGGTTTTAAGGAAATACTGCCTAAAATTGTGCTGAACTTAGTAAACTCTATGGTTACCAGCAGCAAAAGATAGATTTGAATGAAAAGTACATGCCAAAATTCGAAATTTTTAACTTCAAAATATTGGAAAACATTACCTATTAGTGGCAGGTTGAACAAGTATAAGCTTAAAGCATCATACAATACAATTATCAATAAGGAAGCTTCGAACCAGGTAGCTTTTAAATAATCTAGCAGACTTCTAGCAAAAAGTAATCTGATGATATAGCTAACAATGTAAAATCCGAATATTCTATTGTTTATCTGTAGAATTAATTGTTCTCGCTCTGAATCTAAATTGTAGCCATAATAAATAATAAAAAGTATAAAAGCCAAAAAACCAACAGCAACTCTAAGAAAGCGTAAAATGTTTAATACAATTTCTTGATTATCGGTCAGAAAAAATTTAAACCTCAAATTCAACGGAATCTTAGTGCCATCGTTAAATCGGGATTTAGTGAACCGATTATTAGGGCCTTTTATGGCCATATAATATGTTTTTGTGCTTCAAATAGCAACTTATTTTTATTTATGGGCACAACTCCTATTTCTTCACAAACCAATCCACCAGATAAATTGGCTAACTCCGCAAGTATAGAAATGTCTACATTAAGTGCTAAACACAGTGCCGCAACACTAATTACTGTATCGCCAGCACCAGAAACATCAGATATTCTTCTGAAATGGGCTGGAATTACTGCGTGATTATCTGCTCTTTCGTAATATATTCCTTTTTCCGATAGGGTTATAAGTAAGGTTTTAATTTCTTGTTCGTTTTTTAATTTTGCAGCGGCAGCTTTTAGTCTCTGCTCGTTAAACTTCTTGAAATCAATTTTTAGTCCCTCTTTAAGTTCCTTAAGATTTGGTTTAAACAAATCAACTTCTTTGTAAGCATTGAAGTTTCTCTTTTTCGGATCAACTGCAACGGGTATATTTAATTTTTTTGCTTCATCAACCACAAAAGAAATCAACTCTGGCGAAATAACTCCTTTGTCGTAATCTTCAAAAATAATAACGTCAGCGGTTCCAATTAATTCCAGAATTTTCTCTCTCAATAAACTTAAGGTATCGTTATGTACCAAGGCTTCTGTTTCTTGATCAATGCGTAAAAGTTGCTGTGAACCACTTATTACCCTAGTTTTTACCGTAGTTGGTCTGTTGCTTTCCACAATAATTCCGGAAGACGATAAATTTGATTGCTCTAAGAGATTCATCAAATTATTTCCTGCCTGATCTTCTCCAACTACAGAAATTAAAAGTGGTGTAGCGCCAAGCGATTGAATATTAAGTGCAACATTTGCTGCTCCGCCCAATCTTTCTACGTTAGATTTTACATTAACAACTGGTACTGGCGCCTCTGGGGAGATTCGATCCACACTTCCCACTAGGTAGGCGTCAATCATTATGTCGCCAATTATTAGGACGTTTAAATGGTTAAAGGCTTCAAATAAATTCCCTAAACTGGAAATTTGTGGGTTTTTAATGCGGCTATGTGTGTGATTCATAGGTTACTTTATTTTTGATAACGCTAAAGCAATTCTGTTAATTGCGGTTTTAAGTGTTTCTTCGTTTTGTGCGAACGAAATTCTAATGCATTCGGGGTTTCCAAAGGCTTCTCCAGTTACAACTGCAACATGTGCATTTTCTAATAAATACATAGCTAAATCTGAGGCAGAGTTAATCTTAGTTTGCTCGTAATTTTTTCCAAAATAGTAAGAAATCTCTGGGAAAACATAAAACGCCCCATCTGGATTATTGCATATTACCCCAGGAATTGTTTTCAACATATTTATAACCAACTCCTTACGTTGCTTAAATGCAACAGCAAATTCTTTTGAAGGCGTTTGATTTCCTAAAAGTGCTGTAATAGCGGCTCTTTGCGTAATGGAACAAGT
>DAIRTB010000267.1:0-4064 GCA_036804105.1 Bacteroidota bacterium
ACAGAAATACAAGCAGTTAACTACTTTTGGGAAGTTTAGCAGGTTACCAACTTCCCGAAAGTAGAAAAAACTTTCGGGAAGTGAGGCGTACTAACTTAGCGGAATTATGAACGTTCTTTTCTTTTTAGCTGAACAAGCAGCAACTCGATTCACTTCCCGAAAGTTTTTTACAACCAACAGAAATACAAGCAGTTAACTACTTTCGGGAAGTTTAGCAAGCAAACCTAATTACTTACACCTTACTACTTATTACTAACCACTTACCCCTCAACCGTCTCGTAAGCCTCAATTGGCAAACAAGTACAGATTAAGTTTCTGTCGCCATAAGTATTGTTAACTCGAGCAACCGACGGCCAGAATTTGTTATTTCTAATCCAATCAACTGGGTAAACCGCTTTTTCTCTGCTATATGGATATGCAAACGTTTCTGCTAATACAACTGCTGCGGTGTGTGGCGCATTTTTCAAAACATTAATATCTCTGGCCGCATTTCCTTCTTCAATTTCTCTTATCTCGTTGCGGATACCAATCATTGCCTCAATAAAACGATCCAATTCTGCTTTGCTTTCACTTTCTGTTGGTTCAATCATTAAGGTTCCAGCAACTGGGAAGGAAACTGTTGGAGCGTGGAATCCATAATCCATTAAACGCTTCGCAATGTCTTCTACCTCAACGCCAGCAGTTTGTTTAAATACACGTGTATCTAAAATCATTTCGTGGGCAGCTCTTCCGTTTTTGCCTAAATATAAAACTTTGTAATGACCTTCTAAACGGTCTTTAATATAATTAGCATTTAAGATTGCGTAACGAGTTGCATCAGTTAAACCTTCTGCACCCATCATTCGGATGTAAGCATATGAAATTAACAAAATACTAGCAGAACCATATGGAGCAGCAGAAACTGCACTCATAGCTTGGTCGCCACCAGTTTTCACCAAAGCATGGCCCGGTAAGAAAGGCACTAAGTGTGCGGCAACACCAATTGGCCCCATTCCAGGTCCACCTCCACCGTGAGGAATACAGAAGGTTTTGTGTAAATTCAGATGACAAACATCGGCACCAATTAAACCCGGACTGGTTAAACCAACTTGTGCATTCATGTTCGCACCATCCATGTAAACTTGTCCGCCGTGGCTGTGAATAATCTCACAAACCTCAATTATGGTTTCTTCGAAAACACCGTGAGTTGATGGATAAGTTACCATTAAAACCGCAAGTTTATCGCTGTATTTTTCGGCTTTTTCTTTCAGGTCTGCAACATCAATATTACCTTCTGCATCGCATTTGGTTACAACCACTTGCATCCCCGCCATAACTGCCGATGCTGGGTTAGTACCATGTGCAGAAGATGGAATTAAAGCAATATTTCTATGCTCCTGACCAAGACTCTTAAAAAATTCTCTTATAACCATTAAGCCAGTGTACTCGCCTTGAGCGCCAGCATTCGGCTGGAGCGACATACCTGCAAATCCAGTTACCTGTTTCAACCAATCAGATAATTCTGTAAAGATTTGAGCATAACCTTGCGCTTGATTTAGTGGTGCAAATGGATGTAAAGCACCAAATTCTTGCCAAGTAACAGGAATCATTTCGGTAGTTGCATTCAATTTCATGGTGCAAGAACCTAAAGCAATCATAGAGTAAGCCAAAGAAAGATCTTTGCTTTCTAATTGCTTAATGTAGCGCAACATTTCAGTTTCGCTGTGATAAGAATTGAAAACCGGATGTGTTAGGTAATCAGAATTTCTAGCTGGAGTTAAATGTATTTTTTGATCAAGATTTTCGGCTAAAGCAGCAACATTAATCTGAGCACGACCTGAAACCTCAGCAAGAATATCTGCGATACGCTGAATATCAGGAAGTTTAGTGGTTTCGTCTATGGCTACAATAAGGCAATCGTTGTGGTAACCAAAGTTTACTTGGAAGGCTTCAGAAACTGCTTTGAATTTATCTAAGTGGCGTTGATCTAATTCAAAAGAAAGTGTGTCGAAATAGGCTTGGTATTTCGAAGTAAAACCGAATTTAGCAAAAACTTGCTCTGTTAATTTTGTATGGATGTGGATGCTGCTGGCAATATCTTTCAATCCTTTCGGGCCATGATACACTGCATACATACTTGCCATTATCGATAGTAAAACCTGAGCAGTACAAATATTTGAGGTTGCTTTTTCTCTTCTAATGTGTTGCTCACGAGTTTGAAGCGCCATTCTCAATGCCGGATTTCCTTGAGCATCGATAGAAACGCCGATAATTCTGCCCGGCATATCTCTTTTAAACTGCTCTCTGGTTCCGAAGAACGCAGCATGAGGACCGCCATAACCCATCGGCACACCAAATCTCTGCGATGAACCAATTACTGCGTCTGCACCAATTTTGCCAGGAGCTTCTAGTAAAATAAGGCTCATTAAATCGGCAGCAACCACTACAAAAGCACCAGAATCGTGGGCATTTCTAATAAATTCTGCGTAATTATTAACCGCTCCGTAGGCATCTGGAAATTGTACCAAAGCACCGAAGAAACTATTGTCAATGCTAAAATCTTCCCATTTGCCAACTACTAGCTCAATACCCAGCGGCTCTGCACGGGTAAACATTACATCTATAGTTTGTGGCAAAACGGTATCGGCAATAAAAAATTTGTTGCCTTGACCTTTTGGCTTCGATGCTTGAAACATGTGCATGGCTTCGGCAGCGGCAGTTGCTTCATCTAAAAGCGATGCATTTGCAATTTCAGTTCCTGTTAAATCTGTTACGAGCGTCTGGTAATTTAAAAGAGCTTGTAATCTACCTTGCGCAATTTCTGCTTGGTAAGGCGTGTACTGGGTGTACCAGCCTGGATTCTCTAAAATATTTCTAAGAATTACCCCAGGGGTAAAGGTATCGTAGTAGCCTAAGCCGATGTGTGATCTAAATACCTTGTTTTTCGCTGCAATTTTCTTTAACTCTGCAAGCATTTCAGCTTCGCTTAATGCCTCAGGAATCTGCATAGCACCCTGCATTCTAATGTTTGCGGGAATGGTTTGTGCCACCAATTCTTCAAGAGAATTTGCATTGATGGCTTCCAACATTTGTTGGGTTTCTAATGGACTTGGCCCGATGTGCCTTCTTTTAAATTCAGCAGATGCCGAGTTGAAATAATTCATTAACGAAATATGATTTTAGAAGATTCTGATAACTGAAAACCAATAATTTAGGTGATAGTTTTTGCTATGCACTCAAAAAGGCTAAACTTTTCAAATTAAGCTGCAAATTTACTACAAAACACTTGTTTTTTATAAAATTTGAACACCTTAACTTAATTGTCTTAAATACATCTGAATGGTGTTTTCAAGTCCAAAATAAAGTGCATCGCAAATGAGAGCATGACCAATAGAAACCTCTAACAAATTAGGGACGTTTTGATGGAAATATGCTAAATTTTCCAGACTCAAATCATGGCCAGCATTTAAACCCAAACCCAATTCTTGAGCTCGTTTTGCAGCAATCTGATACGGTAAAATAGCAGCAACTTTATCATGTTCAAAATCCTTAGCATAGGCCTCCGTGTAGAGTTCAATTCTATCGGTTCCAATCTCAACGCATCGCTCAATGGCTTCTAGATTGGTATCAGTAAAAAGGGAAACTCGGCAGCCATGGCTTTTTAATTCCGAAACTACATCAGCCAAAAAAGAAAAATGGGTAAGTGTGTCCCAACCAGCATTTGAGGTAATGGCCTCTGGTGGATCTGGCACAAGGGTTACTTGTTCAGGTTTAACCTCAGAAATCATGCGTAAAAAATCCTTCGAGGGGTAGCCTTCTATGTTGAACTCTGTCTTTACAACATTCTTGAGATCGTAAACATCTTTTCTGGTTATATGCCGTTGATCTGGTCTTGGGTGAATGGTAATTCCTTGAGCACCAAATCGTTCGCAATCTTTTGCAACCTGAAGTAGATTGGGGTTATTGCCTCCACGAGCATTTCTAATGGTAGCAATTTTATTAATATTAACGCTTAATTTGGTCATTGTATAAATAAAATACAATAATACACCGTAATAAGTTTTATTTTGGGTGATGACGTTTTG
>DAIRTB010000268.1:0-3775 GCA_036804105.1 Bacteroidota bacterium
AGTATGATGAAAAATAGCCAAGCTTTCTTCATAACTTAAACCTGAATTTTTGCAAACCAACCAAGCTGCTGGCAACATCAATGGATAGATAATGGCCATCGTGCCCCAGCTTGTTCCTGTTGAAAATGAAACCAAAGCTGCTGTAATAAAGGTGAGCAGCGGGATAATCCAAGGTTGAATGTTAAAACTTAATAGCGTTTGGGTAATAAACTCTGCTGTTTTAAGGTTCTCAGTAACTGCTGCTAAGCTCCAAGCCAAAACCAAAATACTAATTGCGGTAAACATGGAAGTAAATCCGCTAACCATTGTTTCAGTTGTCTCTTGCAAGCGCATTTTTTTTCCATTCAAGCTTAACAAAAAAGCTACAATCATAGCTGTGAGCGAAGACCACAACAACGATTTATAAGAATCTGCATTACCTATTATTGCAGAAAGTTTTTTGACAAAGTTACCCTCAGTTTCTGCAAGTAAAGCCTCATCATAACCTGTAAAAATTAGACCCGCAATGGTGCCAATAATTATAATGGCAATCGGAATTCCTGCATTTATCCAATTAGGTTTAATGCCTTGTTTTGCCTCAAATTTGCTGAGTTCTGAATCTAGATGCGCACTTTGTTCATCGCTTTTTGTAAGCCTACCTTGTTTTCTTGCATTAATTTCAATGGTATACATGCTGCCAAAATCTTTCCTCTCGTAAATTAACATCCCCATAAAAACTAAAGACAGAATGGGGTAGAACGAATATTTCAAAGACGATAAAAAAACAGTATATGGATTTTCGTTAAGGTCTGGAATGCTGTCTATTCCATCTTGAATGTAGCCCAATTCAGCGCCTATCCACGTAGTTACAAAGGCAATTGCCGCTACTGGTGCAGCGGTAGAATCAACTAAATAGGCTAATTTTTCTCTTGAAACTCTTAAGCGATCCATAACCGGTCGCATCGTATTTCCAACTACTAAAGTGTTGGCATAATCGTCGAAAAAGATGAGTAAACCTAAAATGTAGGTTATAAACTGCCCGGATGTTGAATTATTGGCATACTTAGAAAGCTTGTTTACAATGCCCAACATACCGCCGTTTCTAGAGATAATGGAAACGGTTGCACCAATAAACATCGAAAACAAAACAACCGACATGTGGTCTTTATTGGCTAACGCTGGTAGTATATAGGATTCTGCTGTTGCAAGAAATCCAGTAAAAATTCCTGAAAGCCCAATTTGATAAATTGCTAAAATCCATGCACCAGAAAGTAAGCCGATAAACAAACTCGAGATTACTTCCTTCAAAAACAAAGCCATTAAAATTGCAATTAGTGGCGGAACTAAAGATAACCAAAGCGGTATGGGGCTAACCTGCTTTTCGAATTTCAAACTGCCATTACTAAGTGTTAGCGTCTTTTCATCACTCACTTTAAAATTAACTAGGAGTTTGCCGTTTGCCGTTTCAAATTCTGGTACCACGCCATTTACCAACCAATTTCTGTTGATTGTATCCTTACTAATCTCTATAGTTGCGGTGCTGCCTTTCAAAAAAAAGTCGGGAAATAGAACCTCGGTTTCACTTTTTGCTGAGTATAAACTTCCGATGAATAATAAAAAAATTAGCAGTATTTGTTTTTTCATAGCGTAACGGTTGGCTAAAATAAAAATTAAACGCTAAAGTGGTATAAATAAACTGCAATAAGCCCTATTTTTGGCTGTGGACTTATTTTTTGATGCATCGCTAACGCCTAGCAGCACTTTTTTTATGCCAACTCCCGAGGAGGCCAAGCATTTACTTAGAACCATGCGTGCCCAGAATGGCGATTTGGTTTACCTTACCAACGGCAAGGGTGGGAAGTTTAAAGCAGAGATTGAAAACGATAATTTCAAAACACCCATCATTAAAATTATTGAAATTGAGCAAGTTGCTGCTATCACACCCTCGCTTTGTCTTTTTTTACCGATTTTAAAAAGTGAAGACCGCTTGGAGTGGGCAATAGAAAAGGCAATAGAAATTGGAGTGAACAGAATTCAATTATACACTTCGGCACATACGGCTAAAAATATGCCGAAGCCCGATCGTTTGCAGCGCTTGGCTATTGCAGCTTTGAAGCAATCGCATAAGTATTATCTGCCAGAAATTGTTATTGCTCAACCGTTTTCGAAACTTGTTGAACAAGCAAAACCAAAGTTGAATTACCTTGCTCATTGCTACGAAATGCCCAAAGCCAAGCTTTCTGAATTGCAAAACCAAGATTGCAATATTTGGATTGGGCCAGAAGCAGATTTTTCTTTGCAGGAAGTTGAACTGGCTATTGCAAATAATTTCCAAACAATTAGCCTGGGCGATTACCGTTTAAGAGCTGAAACCGCTGCTATTGTAGCATGTACCTTATTTAGAATTTCATGATAAAGAAAATAGTTTTTACCCTTTTGGGTCTTATTTTTTATACTTTGGTTAGTGCGCAACCCTATAACCTTAAAATTGCCAAATTGAAATACAAAGGTGGTGGCGATTGGTATGCAAATGCTACTGGATTACCAAATTTGGCAAGATTTTGTAATCAGCAATTGGGTACGGCCATAGATCCTCAAGAAGCGGTGGTGGAGGTAGGCAGTCCAGATTTGTTTCGCTATGCTTTTGTACACATGACGGGTCATGGTAACGTTGTGTTTTCTGCGCAAGAAGCAGCAAATCTTCGTAATTACCTGCTTTCTGGCGGTTTTTTACACATAGACGACAATTATGGTATGGACAAGTTTGTGCGTTCAGAAATGAAAAAGGTTTTTCCAGAATTGGAATTTGTAGAGTTGCCGTACAATCACCCGATGCACTCTATAAAATTTCCATTTCCAAATGGCTTGCCTAAAATTCATGAGCACGATGGTAAACCAGCCCAAGGTTTTGGTTTGTTTTGGGAAGGAAGATTGGTTTGTTACTATTCTTACGAATCAGATTTGGGCGATGGCTGGGAAGATAAAGAAGTTCACAACGACGCTGAAGAAGTGCGCCTCAAAGCCTTACGTTTTGGTGCAAATTTGGTAAAGTTTGCGTTTACGCAGTAGTTGAAGAGATATTAAATTATAGAATCGAATGTTGAACATTGGGGAAGATTACATAAGACGGGTTAGAAATAACCACAATCAACTTTACAGAGATTTAAAACCCAAAGATCGAATCTGTAAAATAATAACTGATCATATTCAACCCAAAGAGGGCATCAACGACTTTAAATTTTTAAAATCAAGAATGCAATTAGAAAAAAAGGTTGGCGATTTCAAACAAGATATTTGGTTTCGAACCTCAATTAAAAACTTTAGAGATGAAATAGTCGATTTTGGGGTTTATTTAATTGTTGAGAATAAAGATTATGAAAAGCTTTGCAATGAAAAATATGGTCGTCGAATAAACAATTTTATCTCAGTACATGTAAAATATCTTTCTTTATGGGATCAAGAATTTTATGATGGTTGGTACAGTTTACAACTTGACGACAATTGTAAAGTTATTGAGAAAATTTCTGAGAATATCATAAATTGTCGATCTGCCTATCTTGATGAAAATTCGAGCTATGAGAACTCTTTGAGGTATCGTTTTGAAGAATTTAAAAGTGCTAAATATTTTGCATGTCTCTTGATACCTGATATTTTAATTTTATCTGAATTAACCAGTAACTTCGAAGTAAAAGAAGAGATATTGCAAATTTATGAAAGTTGGAAATTGACTGAAAATGGAAAGAAAAGTTTTGAAGAGGGTGCGGAAATATTCACTCAAATTGAAAAAATCAAAAGT
>DAIRTB010000268.1:3785-4032 GCA_036804105.1 Bacteroidota bacterium
CTTTAAAAGTAATTATGCCTGAAATTATTAGTACAAGTATTTGTCATAATCTAACCTAAATCACCTACATTTATTCCATGGAAAATCAAGACTTTAAAATTGGAATCAAAACCATTTGGCTTTTGGTAATAGGAAATCTCTTAGTTATAGGTTTTGCAGCATTTGCGAAAATTCAAAATTGGGAGTTCTCCGAAATCAAGCTGATTTTTGGATTAATGCTATTCTTCTCTACTTGGATTATTGTTTT
>DAIRTB010000269.1:0-4013 GCA_036804105.1 Bacteroidota bacterium
AGCAGGATCCAATGACCATCACTTTAGAAGAAGCCATTGAATTGATTGAGCAGAAAAGAATTGCAGATATCGAAAAATACATTAAATCTTTCGACGAAGATCCAGAATTAAAAGTGTTGAATGGTCGTTGGGGACCTTACCTAAACAGAGGAAAAGAGAACTATAAAATTCCGAAAGATACAGATGCCGCAGCACTAACTTATGAGGAGTGTTTGCAGCTTATTGAGGCAAGCGAAAAGGCTCCGAAAAAGAAATTTCCCGCTAAGAAAAAAGCAAAATAAAGATGTAGATTTGTAAGTATGGCTTAACCCACGCACATGAATAGTTTCGAAGATTCAACCTTAAATGCACTTATTTCTTTATTAGACGATTCTGATAATGAGGTGGTTGCACATGTAACGAGCAAATTGCTAGATGCTGGGTTGGATATTGTAAGTGCCTTAGAATCAGCTTGGGAAGTTTCAGACAACAAGCTGCAACAGTTGCGCTTAGAAGAGCTCATTCACAAAATTCAGTTTGAGGATACCTACCAAAAAATGGCCACTTGGGCAGCAAATCCGAAGCCTAATTTGCTAGAAGGTTTTATACTCGTTTCCAAATATCAGTACCCAGATTTAGACGAGGTTTGGATACGAAATCAGATCAAAACCATTCGTATTAATGTTTGGTTGGAAATGAATTATTACCTCACAGCTTTAGAGCGGGTAAGAATTTTGAATCATCTTTTCTTTAGCACCATGGGTTTTTCCGGAAATGTAGATCAGTACAACGACCCGAACAATTCTTACCTAAACAAAGTGTTGGAAACAAAGAAGGGAAATCCCATATCGCTTTGTGTTTTGTACAGCATAATTGCTCAAGATTTAGGCATTCCAATTTACGGAGTAAATTTACCACAGCATTTTATTTTAGCTTATGTGGATGACGCTGAGGCTGTTGCCAACATTCCAATTGAAGAACGACCAGTATTATTCTACATTAACGCCTTTAATAAAGGGATGATTTTCAACCGAAAAGAAATAGATCAATTCTTAAAGTTGATTCATCTTACACCTAGCGAGAAGTATTATCATCCCGGTAATACTATTGAGATTATCGCTAGAATGCTTACCAATCTAATCAATTCTTACACAGAATTAAACAAGCCAGAAAAAGCAGCAGAACTTACTCGCTTGAAGGCGCTTTTGGTGGTGGGGTAGAGGATTATTATTTATTTTGCACATTGAGAAGTGCAGAATAATGTAAAAATTGCACATTGTAATGTGCAAAAAATGCCTACTTTTGCACATTACATTGTGCAAAATTATGGAAAAATTACTTCAAAGATCCGCAAGACTACTTCGAAATGTTCAGATTGATAAAACCCGATATCTGTATAATCGCATAAATTGGAACAATAGACTAATTGGAATTAAGGGTGCACGAGGGATGGGTAAAACTACCTTAATGTTGCAACGGCTAAAACAAATGAATTTACCAGATTCGAAAGCAAGCTATTGGACCTTAGACGATTTATTCTTTTTAAACAACAGTTTGGTAGAAATTGCGACCCAATTTTATCTTCAAGGTGGAAGGGTTTTGTTTTTAGACGAAGTTCATAAGTATCAAAATTGGTCGCAGCATATCAAGAACTTGTATGATCAATACGAAGATTTCCAAATTGTATTTTCAGGTTCCTCCATAATTGATATTGCAAAAGAAGAGGTTGATTTAAGTAGAAGAGCACTAATGTATACCTTAGAAGGGATGTCTTATAGAGAATACCTGAGCTTTAAATACGATCTTGAACTCCCCATAATTAAGTTGGAGGAGCTTATTGATGGTAGCAATGCATGGCACAAAAAAATGCCTAAATCTTTTAAACCATTAGAATTTTTTTCAGAATATTTAAAAATGGGTTACTATCCATTTTCAATTGAAGATGAAGAGGGATTTAACACAAGGCTTCAGCAAGTAATTAGAATTTCAATTGAATATGATATGGTTAATGTAGTTGGATTCGAAATACGAAATTCCCAAAAGCTACTTCAGTTACTTTATGTGCTTTCGGCCAATGTTCCTTTTAAGCCGAATATAACAGAACTGGCAACTAAAACCGGCATCCACCGCAATACAATTGGTGTTTATCTAAACTTTTTAGAGGATGCACAATTAATTCGAATGGTTTATCCTGCAGGTATAAGCGTTAGTACCTTACAAAAACCTGAAAAGATTTACTTGAATAATACCAATCTTGCTTTTGCATTGGCCAGTAATTTAGCAGATAAAGGAAATCTTAGAGAAACCTTTTTTGCTGCTCAACTTGCAGTTTTAAAAAAATTAACTCTTCCAAGTTCAGGAGATTTTGTGGTAGACAATACCCATATATTCGAGATTGGTGGAAAAAATAAAGGCAATAAGCAACTTGAGGGAATAAAGAATAGCCATGTTGTAGTAGACGATCAAGATTATCCAGTTACCAAAATTCCACTTTGGGCTTTTGGTATGGGGTATTGATTCATGAAATCAATTGAAACCATAATATACCCACTTTTTTAAAATCATAGCCTATTCTCGAAAAATTGCCTAAATATTAGTGGATTACGATAGAAATAGTAAGTCTAGTAATATTCACAAATAGTAAAACAGTAGTCAAATTTACCCCTTCCTAATCTTTCTATAAATTCTGATGGCCAACATCAGAATTGCGGCGAAAAGGATTAGCCCAAGTACCCCCCAAACCATAGAAAGGCTGCTTTTTACCACAACCAAAAAAACTATGGAAATTAAAAAAAGTGTTGCAACCTCGTTCCATATCCGCAATTGATTGCTGCTGTATTTGAAAATTCCTTGCTTAATCTGCATTCTGTAAATTTTCCAGCAGCTTAGGTGGTAGAGGTAAAGTAAAAAAACTAAGAATAATTTCACATGTAGCCAACCGTTTCCAGAGAGTGGCCAATAATGCAACATGTTTAATCCGAAAACAAGCGTTAAAATCGAAGAGGGAACTGTTATGCCCAACCATAATCGCTTAATCATAATCTGATATTGATTTCTCAGAATACTTTTGCTTGGTTCGTCTAATTTCTCTGCTTCAGTATTGTAAATAAATAAGCGCACAATGTAAAATAACCCAGCAAACCATGTTACTACAAAAATTATGTGCAAAGATTTGAAATACAGCATTCTTTAATTTCAATTGAAAATGATATCCTGAAAACAAAAAAGCTGTTTAAATAGATTGAACTACCTAAACAGCTTTTTTTTATTAATGTAAGCCTTGCTCGGCCAACCAGCGCTCAGCATCGAGAGCTGCCATGCAACCGGTTCCAGCGGCTGTTACGGCTTGTCTGTAAATTTTGTCTTGAGCATCGCCAGAAGCAAAGACACCGGGAATATTGGTATAGCTAGTTCCTGGAACGGTAAGTAAGTAACCTGTTTCGTCCATGTCTAACTGACCAGCAAAAATTTGTGTATTTGGAGTATGGCCAATGGCAACGAAAAATCCAGTAATTGGGAGCTCAAAAGTTACGTTGGTAATGTTGTTTAACAATCTAACGCCTGTAACTCCTTTATCGCCTAAAATCTCGATGGTTTCTGTATTCCAAAGAATTTCGATATTGGGCGTATTCATAACCCTAGTTTGCATAGCTTTAGAAGCACGTAGAAAATCTTTACGAACAATCATGGTAACCTTGCTGCAAAGTTTAGAAAGGTAGGAAGCTTCTTCGCAGGCGGTATCTCCACCACCGACAATGGCTACTTCTTGATTTCGGTAGAAAAATCCATCGCATACAGCGCAGGCAGATACGCCAAAACCATTGTATTTCTGCTCAGATTCAAGGCCCAACCATTTGGCAGCAGCACCGGTTGAGATGATTACAGAATCTGCTAGAATTTCCTTTTCATCATCAATAATAACTTTTTTCGGTTGAGCGTGTAAATCTACTTTAGTTGCCAAACCAAAACGCACGTCTGTACCCATTCGCTCTGCTTGCGCACGGAAGTGTTCCATCATTTCTGGACCTTGAATG
>DAIRTB010000270.1:0-4012 GCA_036804105.1 Bacteroidota bacterium
TGGTGAACATCATAATTTTTCTGGAATTGACTCCGTATTTATTGTTTACGTAGTAAGTGGTGCTAATCCAGTTTCTGTTTTAATGACTCAGTCTTCTGGCACTAGCTTAAACGGTGTTTTCACAGGAACCATTCCAGCGGCTCCCGCTTCAGGTCTTTTGGTAGTTTTTGGTGTTAGGGCCGTAGATAACAATGGAAATCCATCTGCAATACTGGTTGGTGGAAGTTATACCGACGATTATTTGACAGTTAATGCCGGACCAGATCAATTGGTTAACTTAGGAGATACTGCTGTGCTAACCGTTGGTTCTGGCGCATTGAATTCGATGTTAATTACCGAGGTTATTTTATTTAGAACTGGTACAGGTACATCATCTTCTTACCCAGCTTATGCAATTGGAAACGATTTTATTGAACTAACAAATGTGGGCAATGCGCCAGTAAATATTTCAGGTTGGAGATTGCAAGTTGTATCTGCCTCTGCAACACAAAACAGAAATTACATCTTCCCAGCAAATGTTATAGTGCCACCAAATGGGGTAGTTTTACTATCTCCTGGCGCTGGAACAGATGTGCCAGCAAGTTTATATTTTAATATGAATGGTTCATCAAATAATCCATGGAGCTCTGGAGCTGCATTAGGTGTAATAATGAGAAATACCCAAAATCAGGTTGTTGATGCCGTTCCTCTTAATACCTATGCTTTTGTTGCAGCCGATAGCGTTCCTGCTGCTGAATGGACTGGTGCTGGCGCTCCTTCTCCAACTGGCAATTCAGGTACAGTAAGAACTGGTTTCGATACCAATACTGCTGCAGATTGGTCAGGCTCGGCTATTGTTCAAACAACAACAGGTGCTTTCAATCCTGGTTTAGGTACCGTTTTAGTAGGTGGTATTTCTTGGAACACAACTCCAGTTCAAACCAACACTACCATTACCGTTGGGCCATTTACAACATTTGGTACTTATCCATTCGTAGCAACCATAACAGATGGCGTTTGTAGCTCAAGCGATACGGTTAATGTATTGGTTTCAGGACCAGGTCAGTTCGATTTAATCCCACCAAGAATAGATACCGTATTTAGCAATATAGACAGCAATGTTTGTGACCCAACCGCTAGAATCATCACTGCCAATGTTACTGAAAATACAAATGGATCGGGATTATCAACCGTTACGCTTCGTACACGTTTAAATGGTGTATTGTTACCAGGAATTGTAACGATGACTCAATCTTCGGGTAACAGCATATCAGGTGTATTTACCGCTACTGTACCACCAGTTCCGAATAGAAATGATACCGTTTCTTATGAAGTTACTGCAAGAGACTCTAACCAGAATTTATCTCCAATAAAATCTTCCAAAACTTTTAATGACGGTCAAATTACTGGTTTTGCGGGTAACGACACCTTAATTACCGCTGGAGATACTGCAACCTTAATTGCAAGTGTTGTTGGCTTTGGAACTTCTGGTGTACTTCAAGCAAATCAGTCGGCAGGTACAAATTGCGGCGGTGGTTTTATGATGGATGTAACAGTAGGTCCTAAACCTTTGAAAATTGATGGATTCACCATTTGGCCACAAACCACAGGAGCACAAACTGTTGAAGTATACTATAAATTAGGCTCTAAAACTGGAAATCAAAGTAACCAAGCTGCATGGATTTCAGCTGGTTCTTACCCTATTAACCCAGCAACTAACACCTTGCAATTTATGCCGATAAATGGTTTTGTATTGCAAGCGAATACTGCTTATGCCATTTACTTGAATTACAATAATCAATATGCCACAGGTTCAACAACCTTTACGAATGGCGATTTATCCATTGGTGCTGGTGAAGGTTTATGTACACCTTGGACTGCATGTTGCGATCCTCGTGTATTTGCAGGTGCAATTCACTACTCATCGAGTGTAAATATTTCTTGGAGAGAACTGGGTACAACCCCTATTCTAAGCACAAGCGATACACTTCAGGTAACGCCAACCGTAACCACTCAATATGTATTAACTTCTACTGATAGTACTTGTTTCCATTTAGATACGGTAACGGTATTTGTTGGCTCAGCTCAATTAATTGATATTGAAGTTAGTAGATTGGTAAGCCCAGTTTCTGGTACAGTTGTAAATGGACCAGTACCAGTTGAAGTAGTGTTGAAAAATAATGGTAACGTTCCTACAGGTGGATTTAATGTTATTTACAACGTTAACGGGGTTCAAGGACAGGGTTTAGCGTTTGCTCAAAATATCAATCCGGGAGATAGCGTAAACTTTACGTTTTCAACTCCATGGAATTCAACTCAAGGCGGCAACTATGAGATCTGCGTTTTGGTTAATGGTGTTTTTGGAGACAATAACAACAATAACGATACACTCTGCGCAAACATAACCTCAAGTGTAAACGTGCGTAACCTAGGTGCCGATGGCCCAATTGCCAAACTTTACCCGAACCCAGCACAACAAAACTTGATGCTTGAATTGAATCAACCTGTTACCGATGGCTGGATTTACATTTACGATGTGGTAGGTAAACTAATGCAATCTGTTAATTTGGAAGCATATCTTGGCAACAAAGAGTTAAATGTAGATTTAACCACCCTTGCCGATGGTGTTTATAACTTACAGTTGAATACTTCGAAAGGAATGCAGACCATTCGTTTTGTTAAGACTAAGTAATAAATAACAAACTTATTTCAAATTTTGCCCCTGTTGCTCAATGTTGCAGGGGCAATTTTGTTTATGAACTGTTTTGGATTTCTGCCCTGCATAATGTTTGCCCTCAATGCTTACCTTTGCTAATATGCAAATGCTGATTTTCTGTAAAATACTAACCCCTCGCCTACAATATGTGTGCGATTTTATTTTCAGAGACCAACTAGGCCTGGAGATTGCCTTTACGCACAATCTAGACTCTTTTAAGGCGAGCAATCTACCTAAAATTTATTACGGAAATAAGCGTATTCAAAATGGAATTTACATTCCAAGTGTTAGCCTACTGTTTGAAACGGGAATTTTTACCCAAGAATTGAAACAAGGAAATTGCAACAATCTGCCCACGTTTTTTCATTTTAATAAGGTAGAAGGTATCAATTTCGATTTGTTTGCAGCCGTGTTTTACCTGCTTAGCAGATACGAAGAATACCTTCCCCACACTACCGATCGGTTTGAACGATATCTGCCAGAAAACAGCATTTTAAACGAACTTAATGCGCATCATTTTCCACTTGTAGATCATTTTCTTTTGTTGCTAAAAGCAGAACTGAAGCAGGCTTATCCAGAAATTCAGTTCAAACAACAAAACTTTAGTGTTCAAATAACTTTCGATATCGATAATGCCTATGCTTTTCGTTACAAAGGTGTACTAAGGCAATTTTTTGCTTCTTTTGGGGATGTTTTTAAGCGGGATTTCAAAAATTTGGCAAAACGTTTTAAGGTGCTGATTGGCAAAGAAACAGATCCTTTCGATACCTATTCCTACCTTATCGAAATGTGCAAAAGTTATCAACTTAATCCCATTTGGTTTGTTTTGATGGGTGCCTATGGTGGCTTCGACAATGCGCATAGCAATCAAAGTGAGGGGTTTGTGGTATTAATTCAAGAGATTGCAGATCGCTTTTTAGTGGGCATTCACCCATCTTTAAAAAGTAATTATTCCCCCAAATTCTTAGAAAGGGAGATAAAACAATTGGAGGAAATTTTGCACAGATCGGTAAAATTTTCAAGGCAACATTACTTAAAACTCAATCTGCCTAAAACCTACCAAAAGCTTTTGGATTTAGATATTCATGAAGATTTTTCAATGGGCTATCCAAACGAAGTTGGGTTTAGAGCGGGTACAGCATATCCGTTTTTCTTTTACGATTTAGACCGGGAGCAACAAACCAATCTAAAGATTCATCCTGTAAACTTAATGGAACAAACGCTTTTTGGTTACAAAAATTTAGATTTGGAAGCAGCAAAGAAGTTATCCTTAGAAATAATTAATCAGGTTAAAGCAGTAAACGGACAGTTGGTTTT
>DAIRTB010000271.1:0-4010 GCA_036804105.1 Bacteroidota bacterium
GTGTACTGAGAACCAAAGTCGAGAATAACGATTTTTTGCATGTGCAAAAATAGCAACTTATACCTTGGGAAAAATGAAAAAATAATTCTGCCAAAACATTCATATTTGTGTCGTGCAAAAAGTTCTTTTTCTAGACCGAGACGGTGTTATTAATCATGATCCAGGCGATTATACCCAATCTTTGGAAACATTTATTTTATTACCTGAAATATTGGATCGATTAAAACTGTGGTATGAGACTGGATATAAATTAGTTGTAATTACCAATCAAGCAGGAATTGCCAAAGGCTTGTATGATAGGGAAGAGGTTGAAAAGATGCATCAATATCTTCAAGATTCTGCTAAACAGAAAGGTTTTGATTTTTTGGCTTTTTACTATTGTCCGCATCACCCTGAAATTAATGGGAAATGTTTGTGCAGGAAGCCAGGTAGTGTATTAATTGAAAAAGCCATCAAAAGATTTGATGTAGATAAATTTAATAGTTTAATGATAGGCGATAAAGACCGTGATTTAGTTGCAGCAAGTTCAGCTGGAATTAAGGGATTTAAAGTGAACTGTAATGGGTTTTTACCCATTCCAGAGGATCATTATATAAAGCAAGCGTTACTCAAGAATTTATTAAAAATCGATAAATAAAAATTGTATTTTTGTTTTAACATTAAATAAATCCTGTTTTTTAAACAGCGAAATTAAGCAATTTTTTTTAGAAATGAAGGTTTTTTAGTATTTGAATTAATTCATTAATCTCTAAAATTTCATGTATCATGCTTGCTATTTGCAGCTAGCAACAATAAAAAAATTCGAGCGGTAATAAAATAATTTTTATTATTATGACTAAAATTCTGATTTTGTGAAGTTTAACTTCCTATTTTTGAGAGCAACTGAATCTGATTCAAATTGTAGTCTCACTTATAATTTATATTAGTTCGTCTTTAATTTAGTGAAAGTATTTTTTTACTTTCAGAAAATTTAAAAAGCAAAAAATGGAGGCGTTTTTAAAAAGGCAACTACATTATTAATTTAATATTATCTTTTTGCCCATTTCTTCCCAATTATTAAAAAAAGAATTCTTATTTATGAAATTCAATTATTTTTGCTGTCTCTAAATCCCAAACCTATGAAAAAACTTCTTGTCATTGTTTTTAGTGTTCTATTTTTTTTAATAGGAAATAATGCAAAAGCATCACATATACTTGGTGGAGAGGTTTCTTTCCAGTGTGTAGGGAATGGTTTTTATGTTTTTACTGTAATTGTTTATAGAGACTGTAGTGGTATTTCATTTACAAATACAACCGTTGCTCTTGCCAATAATGCTGGTTTGCCAACTATTTCTTGCGCATTCCAGCAAATGACAGAAATTACCCCAACCTGTACCCCAAGTTTTGGTCAGACCCAATTAAATTGTTCTGGTGAAAGAATTGGATCAGTTCAAAAGTATGTTTTTAGATCTCTACCAATAAATTTTGCCTCAGTACCAGTTGCACCAGTTGCTGGATATACTTTTTACACAACTACTTCAGGTACGGGTTACATTGCCTGTTGTAGAAACAGTTTACAAAACATGAGTAGTTGCACCGATATTGTTTTAAGAGCAAAAATGTATAGTTATCAAGGGCAAACCCCAGCAGCTTTGTGTGATGCGTCTCCTGCTTTTGCTGAACCGCCCACCTCTTTACAGATTAGAAATGTTGCAGACACTACTACCTATTTTAACAATGCTGTAGATCCAAACTTAGATAGTATGGTTTATGGAATGGCTACTCCTTGGAGAGGTTTTAACTTAAACTGCAATTATGTAAGCCCCTATAATATTAACAATCCTTTTGTTGGTTTACTAACTGCAACAGGAATTGGGGGAGGTGGACCAATCAATACCGAAACTGGGGTGATTAACTTTCGTCCCACCCAATCTGGCAATTGGCAATCTTGTATTGTTGTAAAATCCTACCGTTGTGGTCAGTTAATATCCGAGATTTTTCGAGATTTCCAACTTCAAGTAATTGTTCCTCCTTCTGGTTATCCGTTGGCTTTGCAGAAAAGACCATTTTTAGATAAACCATTTACCAATTGTACAACTGGAGTTGGTGGTTATGAAGCTACTTTTTATGCAGGCGATAGTATCGATTTTGTTCTAACAGCCTACGATTACAACCCTGTTTCACCCGCACAGAATGTTACCATGTATTTTAATGGTTTGCAGTTTGGAACAAACTCTGCAAGTACAACAGGTTGTTTATTTCCTCCCTGCGCAACCATATCTGGAAAGCCGGGAACCCCACTTGCAGGTTTACCTCCAAACCCCATAATTTTTAGAACCGATACAGTTGGAAGAGGTTATAATGCGTTGCAACAGGTTGGAGCAAGATTTAATTGGAATACTAATTGTTCCAACATCCCCATAAACAGCTGTGGTGCCACAGTTACGAGATATAGTTTTATTGTAAGCGCTGTTGATAATCAATGCCCTGTAAATGGTAGAACGGTAGAATCTATTGGAATTACCCTTCTCCCTTCACCTAGAATTGAATCCGGAATTATTAGATGTGTTGGAGTGCTTCCAAATGGAAATGTTAAAATCGATTTTTCGGATAACTTAGGTTTTAATGGTCCCAATCCAGTTGATTTGTGCAACAAAAATGGAGATTCAACTGCAGCAGCAAATGCAACTTTAAATAGGCTTATCAATTCTTTTAAAAGGCATTATATTTTAAGATCTACATCTGCAAATGGCCCTTGGGTAATCATAGATTCAATATTTGCTTTAGCTCCTCTAAATAGTTTGAATAGCTATGTAGATTCGTCGATAAATGCTATTGGAACAATCTATTATTATAACATAAGAACAGTATCAGGTTGTGATAATTTTCTAAACTTAGCTGGTAATACTGTTTCTACCCAAACAGTTATTGGAAATTATACTCAAACTGGTTGTGGAAGTATAACAATTAATGGCTCAACATACACCAATAGTGGCTCATACAATCAATTTTTTACAAATGCTTTTGGCTGCGATTCTGTATTATCTATAACCGCTACCATTGTTCAACCAACTTCATCTTCCATTTTAATGGTTAATTGCGATTCTGTACAAGTTAATGGAATATCGTATCTTACCTCAGGCTCTTTTACCCAAACGCTTACCAATTCTCAAGGTTGCGATTCCGTTCTTTCCATAAATGCTACAATATTACCACCATCTACAATTACAATAAATCAAACAAATTGTGATTCTGTAGTAGTTAACGGTATTGTTTATCAAAATTCTGGAACTTTTACCCAAGTTTTAACAAATTCTGCTGGATGTGATTCTATTATAACTATAAATGCGAATGTTTTACAGCCTACTTCAAATAGCATTACGGCAACTGGATGTAGCTCAGTAACTATTAATGGAGTTGTATATAGTAGTTCAGGAAGCTTTGTTCAAACTTTAACAAATGCTGCAGGTTGTGATTCCGTTTTAACCATAAACGTCAACATTCTTCAACCTAGTTCAAACACAATTCTTCTATCTGGTTGCGATTCTGTTAATGTTAATGGAATAGTTTACACTACTTCAGGTATCTTCAATCAGACTCTAACCAACCTCGCTGGATGTGATTCAATACTTACGATTAATACTACCATTAGACAAACAACATTTGCAACAATTTCTGAAAGTGAATGCGATTCTGTAATCATCAATGGAACCGTTTACACGAGTTCAGGAACCTATATTCAAACCCTTACAAATGTTGCAGGATGTGATTCTATTTTAACAATCAATGCTACAATCCGTCAATCAACCTTTGCAACAATTTCTGAGAATGTTTGTGATTCAACAACTATAAATGGATTTGTTTACAATTCTTCAGGAACCTACAATCAAACCTTAACCAACATTGCGGGTTGCGATTCTCTTCTAACCATCAACGTAATAATACGACAAACAACATTTTCAACTATTTCTCTAAATGGATGCGATTCTGTAACGGTTAACGGATTAGTTTACACAAATTCAGGAACTTAT
>DAIRTB010000272.1:0-3997 GCA_036804105.1 Bacteroidota bacterium
GAAGGTTGATGCTCAGGTTATCGGCAATTGTAGAAAGAGAATCTGCAGATATTTTTCTTGCAACGCCAACTTCGTTAAAGTACAAGGTGGAAAGACTTCCTAAGAATGCTCTGATTTGTTCTTTGTTTTCTTCAGAGAAGTTTTCTCTAATAAAAGGCTCACCGGCTGATTTATATTTTCCAACACGAATCAATTTTACTTCGATTCCAGCCTTTTCGAACATTTTTTTGTAGAACTGAGATTCGGTGCCAAATCCGTTAAAAATAAACATGCCACTTGGAAACATGGTAACCTTATCTGCAACTGAGGCAAGGTAATACGCACCTTGTGTGTAGATTTCGCCATAAGCATAAATGAACTTGCCGGACTTTTTAAATTCCAGCAAAGCATCTCTTACCTCTTTAGAATTGGCTCTTCCCATACCTGGAAAGCCATCAACTAAAAGCGAGATTCCTTTAATATTTTCGTCTTTTGCAGCTTTTTCTAAAGCATGTATAAAAGATCTTACGCCGATAGAGCTAGATACTTCACCGTCGAAAGCGTTGAAATTAAAGTTGTTACCCTTTAAAGTTCTATCGGTTATGGTAGAACTTAATTTAAATTCTAAAACCGTATTTGGTTTTATGGCAAGTGCTTTATCATCTTTACTGCCAAGGCCGCTAATTGCGGCGCCAATAATTCCGAATAAAATGAGGATCAATAAAATGCCGGCAAGTATAAACCCTGCCATGCTGGCGAACATAAATTTAAAAAACTGTCCCATTGTTCTTTTCGTTTGAATAATTTAAGTGTAGAATGACCCCATTAGTATTAGAACCGAGCAGCATATTACAACCCCTATATCTTTTATTGGGTACGAACTTAGGCAATAAATCTGAAAACCTGAATGCTGCTATTCAAGCCATTTCTAGGGAAATTGGCTCAGTAGAATTGGCATCGAAAATCTATGTTACAGGAGCTTGGGGAATGGAAGATCAACCCGATTTCTATAATCAGGCAGTTTTGGTACACACGAATTTGTATCCACAAGAAATATTAAAAGCTTTAAAAGGTATAGAAGATGAGGTGGGTAGAACCGAGAATGTGCGCTGGGGACCGAGAGAAATAGATATCGACATTCTGTTTTATGGGCAATGGATTTACGAAACCCCTGACCTAGAAATTCCACATCCGCAGATCCAAAATCGCCGTTTCGCCTTGATGCCAATGGTTGATATAGCAGAGGAGTTTCATCACCCTAAATTAAAAAAGAATATAAAAGAGTTGTTAAGCGCCTGCACCGACAATTTACAAGTAAATTTGCTGCCATGAAAACCATACCGTATTATGTGGTAATTGAGGGTAATATTGGGTCGGGCAAAACAACGGTTTCAGAACTTTTGGCGCAACATTTGGGTGCTGAGCTTATTTTAGAAAAGTTTATTGATAATCCTTTTCTGCCGAAGTTCTACCAAGATCCTGAACGATTTGCATTTTCTGTGGAAACAGGATTTTTAGCCGAACGTTTTCATCAATTTAATCAGGAATTTTCAAAAATTAATGTTCGAAAACAGCGAGTGGTGGCCGATTACAGTTTCTATAAATCCTTAATCTTCGCAAGAAAAACGTTGAACAGCGATGAGTTTCTTTTGTTTCGGGATTTGTTTCAGATTATGAACCAGAAATTGCCGCAGCCTGGCCTTTTGGTTTACTTACATGCGCCAACTGAAAAGTTGCTGGCACAGATAAAATCGAGAGGTAGAAATTTCGAACAGCAGATTGAAGCTGCTTATTTAGAGAAGATTTCAGAAAGCTACCAAAATTTTATGCAGCAGGCCTCTGGTTTACGCTGTGTGGTTTTTCATACCGAACTTTTAGATTTTATAAAGTATCCCGCTCATTTTGAGTGGTTTGTGAATATTTTATCTGGAGAATTTAAGTATGGAATTACCGAAATTTTTCCACCAGAAAATATTATAAAGAAAAAATAATGTACAAAACACTTTTAGTTTTTATTGATATCCTTACTTTAGTGCTTTAATTTTATGTTCAGAAAATTACTTACCATAACTATACTTTGTTTGTTGCCTCAAATGTTGTTTGCACAATTGGGCACTATCTCTGGAAAAGTTACAGACAAAAAAGATAAATCGGTTTTAATTGGGGTGAATGTGGTGCTAAAAGGAACAACTTTAGGTGCTTCAACAAACCTAGATGGAAATTTTGCCATCCAAAAAATACCAGCGGGAAGTTACACTGTTGAGGTTTCCTACCTAGGTTACCAAAAGCAACTCATATCGTCTTATAAAATTGAAAAGGGGCAGAATCTAAGACTTGATATTCAATTGATACCTACAGATCTGACTATGGATCAGGAAGTGGTTGTTTTAGGCACTAGACCCATTGTAGATATTGAAGTAACGAGAACGGAAACCAAAATCTCTGCTGAGGTAATTGATGCAGCGCCAGCAAGACAAATTCAAGGTATTTTAAACACACAAACAGGTGTAGTTCTAAATCCAGAAGGTATTAGCATAAGAGGTGGTAGAACTTACGAAACTGCTTTTTTGGTGGATGGCGTTTCGGCATCAGACCCATTAGCTGGTACAGGTTTCGGAATTGATTTAGGTGCAAATTCTATTGATAATCTGAATGTTACCACTGGAGGTGGCGATGTTCAATACGGCGATGGCACGGCGGGCATAGTAAATGCACAAACCAAATCTGGCGGCGATAAGCTGGAATTTTCTCTGGGATCTAGAAGAGATAGAATTGGTATTAATAACAATTGGGCAGGCGCTTGGAACAACAGCATTTACGAAACTACCTTAGGTGGATCTACAAGAGTGGCAGGCAAGAAGTTGAGGATATTTTCATCATTCAGAGCCGCATTCGACGATCAATATTTTAGAACGCCTGCAAATCAAGTAGTTTCATCCATTTACCGAAATACAGCTTATAGCCCACAGCAAGACAACAGATGGTCGGCAATGTTGAAAATGGATTATGAAATTAGTCCGAAACAAAGGCTTTCTTTTACTTATTTAAGATCGATAACCATTAATCAAGACGTAAACATGTTGCGTATTTTGGGGAATGATGTTCCATTCTTGCCAGGTTACCAATTCGATTTTAGTTTACAACCAGACAATGCAGCTACTTTTACGCACAATACCAATTTACAATCTTTAAAATGGAGCCAAACGGTAAGCAATAAATTTGCCCATAATATTACCGGTTCTCGTTTGTATGTAAACTTGAGAGCTGATGCAAATGGTAGAGATTGGAGGCCAAAAACGGTTGATGGAGAATTCGATCCAACAGTAATTATTAACTTCCCTATAACCGTTTTCAATCCAGGCGACAGTGTGGTTTTCGCAAACCCTGGCCCAGGTTTATTCAATAATGGCGGCATAACTCCACTTTGGCACGACCATTATGTTACGGAATACACCTTGCGCTACAATGGAAACTATTATACAAGTTCGTCTGGAAATAGATTTTCCTTCGGTACAGAGGTTAAGTTTCAAGAATTACAATGGATAGATATTTCTAGACCTTGGATTGGCGCACCCATAGATCTTCCGAATGGAGAAACCACCCAATCTTTCCGTTTAGGAGATTATAGCGATGTTTGGAAGGTATCGCCAACTAGAGGCGCCTTTTATGCCAGTCAGAAAATTAAGCACAAAGGTTTGGTAATTGAGTTTGGTGCTCGTTTAGAATATTGGTTTCCTGGTAAGTTTGTGGATGATGCGATTGATAACCCAAGAGCACCAATTGCAGATTTAATTCGAGAAGACTACAAAAAAGATACCTATTCATTTTTTGGAAGCAGATTTAAAGCCAGAATCTTACCAAAGATTTCAGCTTCGTTCCCAATAAAAGAAAACCAAGTGATGTATTTCAATTATAATCACTCCATGATTTTGCCACATGCATCGTTTGTTTATGCAGGCTTAGATCCATTTTACCAAGATAGAAGTACTTTATCCAGAATCGGAAATCCGAACTTAGA
>DAIRTB010000273.1:0-3976 GCA_036804105.1 Bacteroidota bacterium
GGCACTCTGGCTTGGTGCACACGGTGAAGACGACGGCGGCCAATGAAGCCGATGAGGAGGAGGGGCATCATGCAGGCGATGAGGAAAATCACGCGCCCTTTCGCTTGAAACCTGAGGCTAACAAAATTTCAAATTGTAAATGGAGCGCCTTAGGATGTAAATGTTGTTTCCTATACGCCGCAACATCACCCGAAAAAATAAGACTTGCCATTTTTGGCTTGGTATGTAAATAGAATTCAACACTCACTATTTGGTTTTCACTTTTAGAAGAGAATAAAAATCCGCTTCCAGTCTCGATACTTTTTTGAATGAAGTTAAACTTCTTTTGCTCCATTTCGGAGTTGTAAAATCCCTTCTGCTTAGCAGTTTCCTGAAGAATAGCAAAGATTTCGGATGTTAAATCTAACTTCTGGATGGTTAGTGATTCTGGAATTTTTTTAATTCGCTGCTTCAAACCAGCATTATATTGTTTGCTGCCTAAATCTAAGATATAATGCAAAACGGTTTTTCGCCAGGCTGGTTTTTTCACACTAATATCTTGATAAGATGCCCAATTATACATTTCTAAGTTTAGCTCTTTAATTTGCTTTAAATGTTTATTAAATGCTTCAACACTAAGTCCATCTTTAAAAAGTATTGGATTTTCATTTAGGTAAATCGGGCTAACGCAACTTTTTTCTTTAATTAGAATGGCTTGAGTGGTAAATCCCGTATCAATCAACTTAAAATCATACCCCAAAAGCGGTGCAACAACCTCATAGTAATTTATGATTGTCTTACCATTTTCGTAAATGGGAGATGATTTAATCATCATTTCTTAAGAATTGATTTATAAACTTCAAGCAATTGGGGTTCAATAGTCTCCCAATTGAAGCCAAGATTTTCTTCTAAATACTTTGGCGGCAATTTTTCTTCTCGAATATTTTTTAATGCAGCTTCCATTTTTTCGGTCAGATCTTCAATGTTTCCCGGAACAAAATAGTTAACTGAATTTGAAAAGAGTAACCTTACTGACTCCAAATCTGAGGAAATGATGTGCATTTTATAAGCTGCATAATCGAACAATTTTGCAGGCACTGATAGGTGAAATTTTATAAAGCTCCTGAAGGGCACTATACCCACTGCAGATTTTGATAAATATACCTCACATTCAGCAGGCGAAACTTCATCCATTAGAAATATCTTTTCTTGTGCAGATGCGTCACCTATTAAATCTGATAGGTTTTTTCTAAAGGATTCGTATTTGAAGCCTAAAACCACCAGTTTAAAATTTTGGTTTTTCTTGTGTAAACCAATAGCTGCTTGCACTAAATCAACAATTCCTCTTTGTTCGCTTATAGACCCTAAATAAAGAAAGTCGATTGACTTTTCATTGGCTAATTCAACATCAGATAAAACTCTGTAATTTGGAACTAGAAGTTTTCTTTGATTTTTAAATCGATTTAATAGTAAAGGAACAGGTGCTAAAACAGCATCTGCCCAAAGCGCCAAATATGGCTCCTGAAACTGGATTATTTTCGCATAAACTATCTTTTTTAGCTTGTAGAATGTGTTTTCAGAATTTCTTGCTAGAATAGTTTCTGGGTAAAACTCATGGGCATCATAAATAATTTTTGCTTGTGGAAGATGTCTTTTAAATCGCTTTATCTCAAGTAGCAAATCTAAATCGTGCAAATGTATTACTTTAACTTGATGTGCTCTTAACGAATCTATTAGGCTGAAAAGGAATCTTTCTGGTCTAATGGGAATCATTAAAATGCCATTATACAAAAAGGGTAATTTGGTTTTTTTCTCCTTATAAAAATGAATAACCTCGTATCCTGCACGCAGCAAGCTTAATCCTTCACGATCAATAATTCTGCCATCGTAATAATCGTGTGTTGAAGAAACCATGGCCACTTTTATTGATTGCATACCTTTTAGTTGAGACAAGGCAAAGGTAATCAACTTTGAATCAACTAAAATCTCCAGGTGCTGTAGAAACGCACCGCAAAGTTTTCTTTGCCAAATCCAGTTAACGTTGGACCATATCTGTGGAAAACCCCAATGCCAATCCCAGAGAAATTAGATCTAATAATGTTGTCGAAGGCTAGGCCTGCCTCGTATATGCCCTTTGTAGGGTTAAACTTTTGGGTTGTTTCTAATTCGCTTAAACTACCCCAAAGCATTTTATTAACCACAATCAATTCTATCGGAAATAAATTACTCGGAACTATCCTTCCAAAATTGTGTGCGAGGTCGATACTGTAAAATTCATTTATCAAAATGTCGGTTGGTTCAAAAGTCTGAAACGATCTTGGTGCAAAAACTACCCATGGCGTTTGAAATGTGCCGTTTGCATAATAAAGCAGATTTTCTGGTATAGTACTATTTGTTTTTGCTGCGTTTAACTGAATGTTCAACCGCCCTAAGTGCCGTATGGAAAAAGTTTTTTCTGCACGAAATTCCAATTTTGCATAAGATTGATTACTACTTAAAAAATTCGGTAGCCCTTGTTCAAAATTCAAATGGAAAACGGGAAACTTTGTACCAACTGAAATCAATCCTCTTGACGATCTAATACTTTTTTCTCCATAAGCATATCTAAGTTTTAAATTATAGCCAGCTAGCCTTAAATTATTGCTGCTTCCAATTTTTGAATCGCTAATCTCGCTTATAAATCCTTCGTTTCTTCTGTTGGCTATATTTCGCTTACTTTGGAAAAGTGCAAGTTCTGTCTGCAAGTATTTTATGTTGTTTATGTGCAAACTGGTTTTATATGTTTCCATTCTATCGAACTGTGTAGCGTACAATTGGCGGATATTATCTGGATTAATTAGCCCAACTGATGGCATAAAACTTGTTTGACCAACCTCAATCAGATCGTTTTGATATTTAAACTGCCAAAATACGCTTTGCGGCTTATTGAAGAAAATTTTTGTGTGCCCGCCATATTTAAAAGTTCTATCGTCAAAACCGTAAGCGCCATATGCCCCAACTGAAAATAATTTTGAAAGCTTGTTGTTTGTACTCAAACTGAGACCAACTCTTGCTTTTTCATAGTCGTTGTATCTAAATAATTCTCTGAGTTCAATATTTAAGAAACCAAACGCCAAGTAACCACTTGTTAGCATATCTAAAACGGCTAGCTTTCTGGTGAGGTTGTGTTTTTCGCCAATAGAGTCTAGCACTCGGTAGGTGTTTAATTCTAATTGATCAAGTTCAACTTTTCTTTCTCCATCTAGAATAATTTTAGCCACTTCCAAATCTGTTTCAATAATTTCAACTCCATTTAAATCGATATCTTTTTTAGCAAGCGCAGGGTTTATTTGGATTTTACTTAAGTAGGTATGCCCAACTCCTTTTATGCTAAATCCTTCTAAATCAATACTTTTAAAAAGAATTTCGGTATTCAACTGTGTTGGAAACCAGTGGTCACCAACTTTTTCGTATTGTTGTTCAAAGAAAAGTTCAAGATCTTCCTCTTGTTCGGCTGGTTCTGCAATTACGTTTTGTATAACATAGCCATCGGTATTGATATAAATTTTCCCCTTCAATCCTTTAAAGGTTTTGTTGTTTCTAGGAGCGAACGAAATTTGGTAAATGGTGTCCTTGCCTTGGTAGGTTGAATCTTCCAATCGGTAATTATAACGCCATAAACTGCCTGGCGCAATTGGGTTGAGATACCTAATTTCCAGTAGCTCAAAGTAATCGTTATAAAAAGAAAAAGATTGAAGTTGAGATGATAATAAGGAGAACATTGAATTTCTTACCCCACTGGTTCTAGTAGCTATAATTCTTTCATTTGAAATGGGTTTGAGGAATTTCTTTTCGCTAACTGTCTCAGTTATAAATAAATGCTGTTCGGCCATAATAGCAGTAAGATCTTGTTTTAAGCTGTCAGCTTCAGCCTTTGCCTTTTCGTTATTTCTTGGTTTCTTTTTTGGCTTTGATATTTCTTTTTCCAGCTTCTTTTCATTCCGCTTATCTAGAATGG
>DAIRTB010000274.1:0-3975 GCA_036804105.1 Bacteroidota bacterium
GAAAACATGCAAATTAACTTGCCCAATTTTACCCTTTCAAAAAGCTGAAATGACTCTTCTTCGAACTCTATGTCGAATATTCCTCCAAATACGGATGTGTCAAAATAAAAACGTTGCATTTTGATAATAAAAGTTCTACTTTGTAAAGTTAAAGAATTTATTGTAGAATATTTACAACTCCCTTACCCAACCTTCACACACCTCCCATAAACCACTACAAGCAATCCACCAACTGCATAAGCCAAAACATCCCAAGGGTCTGAGGTGAATTTGGGGCTGATGTGTGGAGCAAGAATTTCGAACCAGAGGCTGCAAATCATCCACAAAAAAATAAATTGGAAAGGGTTGAGTTTTGCCTGCGCTTTCTTCGGGTTTACTGCAAACCAAAGTAGTAAAATAATTGGGGTGATTACGGGTAGTAGAAGTACATCGTCTAGGTATGAATCTATTAATCTGTTGTGGAAATCTAGTTTTTCTGCAACTTGATGTAATAAGAAAAGAATAGCTGCAACCACAAACAAATGGTTGTGTATGATTAGCGTTTTTGCTCTGGCAACTAACTGCCGATAATGGTCATTATCCAAACCACAAAAGATACAATGCCCAACAAAGTAAGTTCTAACGACAATCTAATATATTGATAGGCTTTGTAATACCAAGGAGCAGATTTGTCAATTTTTGTAAGCGTAATGCCCAACATGTTTTCACTTTCGAATCTATTGTGGCGCTCTGATGATTTTTTCTTAAAGTCTTCATCCAAAATACCGCCACAATGTGTGCAAAAATGTAAGTTGCCATCTGTGAATTGCTTGCAATGCTCACATTTTTTTAGATTGGTAGGGGTTTTGGGTGCGTCTTTGATGCTCATTCACTTCTAATTATCAGCCACAAAGTTAGGCTCGAAAGATTGGAATTCAAGGTGTAAGTTGATTTTTCGTATTCGAGTCTTCAAATTCCATCCAAAAAAAAGCCCATACATTGCTGCATGGGCTTTAGTTTATTAAGGTGAACTTAATATTTAATATTTTGAATAACAGGCGACTGAACATCTGCCATAATCTCTTTAGCTGTTTCTTTAACTGGAGCTAAAGCCTCAGTATCTCTGTCTGCTGAAATATGTGGTGCAATAATTAGTGCAACAATAGACATCAACTTGATTAAGATATTCATAGATGGACCAGAGGTGTCTTTGAAAGGGTCGCCAACGGTATCTCCAGTAACTGAAGCCTTGTGTGGCTCAGATTTTTTGTAATACATTTTGCCATCAATTTCAACACCTTTTTCGAACGATTTCTTAGCATTATCCCAAGCGCCGCCAGCGTTGTTTTGGAACATCCCCATTAACACACCACTTACGGTAACACCTGCCAATAATCCACCTAAAACTTCAGGACCGAAAGCAAAACCTACAATAATTGGAGTAATCAAGGTTATAGCACCTGGGGCTAACATTTCTCTTAAAGATGCTTTGGTTGAAATTTCAACGCACTTTTCGTATTCCGGCTTGTTCTTGTATTCCATAATACCTGGAATTTCTCTGAACTGTCTTCTTACTTCGTTCACCATATCCATTGCTGCTCTACCAACCGCCGCAATTGCCAACGATGAGAAGATAAATGGAATCATGCCACCTACAAAAAGACCGGCCAAAACATCGGCTTTGTAAATGTCTATACTATCAATTCCTGCTACCCCAACAAATGCTGCAAACAATGCCAATGAGGTTAAAGCAGCAGAAGCAATTGCAAATCCTTTACCAGTTGCAGCGGTTGTGTTACCAACAGCATCAAGAATATCAGTTCTGCCACGAACTTCTTCTGGCAATTGACTCATCTCTGCTATACCACCAGCGTTATCTGCAATCGGACCGAAAGCATCAATTGCCAATTGCATGGCAGTTGTTGCCATCATACCTGCGGCAGCAATTGCCACACCGTAAAGACCTGCGAATTCGTAGGCTCCGTAAATACCACCTGCTAAAACCAACATCGGTAATGCGGTAGATTCCATGCCCACTGAAAGTCCACCAATAATGTTGGTTGCGTGACCTGTATTCGATTGCTTAATAATGCTCAAAACTGGGCGTTTACCCATTGAGGTGTAATATTCTGTTATGATACTCATTACTGTACCCACAACTAAACCCAGAATAATGGCGTAAAAAACATCCATTTGGCTGAATTCGTAACCTCTAATTTCCATGGTTTCTGGTAATAACCAACGTACCAAGAAGAAAGAAGCGATCGCTGTGAACACTATTGATGCGTAATTTCCTAGATTAAGTGCCTTTTGTACATTACCGCTGTCGTTCTTTATTTTCACGAACAACATCCCCAAAATAGAGAAAATAATGCCGAAACCAGCAAGAAGCATTGGCAAAAGAACTGGAGCAATTCCGCCGAAATCGTCATAAGATCTAATTTCTCTGCCCAAAACCATGGTAGCTAAAATGGTAGCAACATAAGAACCGAAAAGGTCGGCACCCATACCTGCAACGTCACCTACGTTGTCGCCCACGTTATCTGCAATGGTAGCAGGGTTACGAACATCGTCTTCTGGAATTCCAGCTTCTACTTTACCCACAAGGTCGGCACCAACATCGGCTGCTTTGGTATAAATACCGCCACCAACACGTGCAAAAAGTGCGATAGATTCAGCTCCTAAAGAAAATCCTGCAAGAACTTCTAGTGCTTTTTCCATTTCAACACCGTTAACTGATGCGCCAACACGTTGAACATAGATGTAGTAGAAAACTATGAAAAGCGATCCTAAACCAAGTACTGCTAATCCAGCAACACCTAAGCCCATAACTGAACCGCCTGTAAATGAAACATTTAATGCTTTCGATAAGCTTGTTTTTGCGGCTTCGGTAGTTCTAACGTTGGCTCTAGTTGCCACGTTCATACCGATATAACCTGCTAGTGCTGAAAATACTGCACCAATTAAAAATGAAATAGCAATTACCGGCGATGAGGTTTCTACCAAGGTGCCAGAATACGCCAATAAAAGGCCTGCAATAATTGCGAAGTAAGTAAGAATCTTCCACTCGGCTTTTAGAAATGCCATGGCTCCATCGGCAATGTAGCCTGAGAGTTCGGTCATTTTCGCATCTCCTGAAGGTTGCTTAAAAACCCAGGATCTCTTCATCCACATGAAAAATAATCCTACAATTCCCAACACCGGAATCAGGTAAATAATGTTCTGCATAAATAAGGTTTGTTTTAAAAAAATCATGCAAAAATAAGCGCAAAGGTTACTTAACCAAACAAATGTGTTAATTAGGTTAAAAAAAGATTGTTTTTAAGCTATTCAACTTGCGCTTATTTCTACAATTTTACTTGTTATTGGTGAAAAGGATACGGATAAGCTTTAACTGGCAAAGTGGTTTCTTTGATAGATCTTGCTGAAACCCATCTAATTAGGTTTAACAATGAACCCGCTTTGTCGTTAGTTCCTGATCCTCTAGCTCCACCAAATGGCTGTTGACCAACAACTGCTCCAGTTGGCTTATCGTTGATGTAGAAATTACCCGCAGAATGTCTCAACTTCTCAGTAGCTAAATCAATAGCATAACGATCTTGCGCTAAAATAGCGCCCGTTAAGGCATAAATTGAAGTTTGATCAACCAATTCTAAGGTTGCCTCGAAATCTTCATCCTCATAAACAAAAATGGTAAGTACTGGCCCAAAAAGCTCCTCAACCATGGTTTCGTACTTTGGATTAGTAGTAAGAATAATGGTTGGCTCGATAAAATACCCAACTGATTTATCGTAATTTCCTCCAGTAATAATTTCTGCATCGCCATCTGCTTTAGCTTGATCGATGTATTTAGCTAGCTTGTCGAACGATTTTTCGTCGATTACCGCATTTATAAAGTTGGTAAAATCTTCTGATGGACCCATTTTCATATCTGCTAAATCGGAAAGCACTCTTTCTTTAACTGTTGGCCAAATAGATTTCGGGATGTATGCCCTA
>DAIRTB010000275.1:0-3970 GCA_036804105.1 Bacteroidota bacterium
CACCCGCAGCAACGCCGTTCAACCTGCAAATAATGGGTTTCGGCAAGCCACGCATTGCACGGATAATTGGATTGTAGCGTTTCTCTAAACTTTCAGACAAATCTCTTTTACTGGCAGATGCAATGGCTTTGAGGTCTTGTCCGGAGCAGAAAGCTTTGCCCGCACCTGTAAGCACAACAACTCTTACATCGGCATTTTTGGCTACTTGTTTAAGCGCATCTTGAAGTTCATAGCTTTGCTCATCGTTAAAAGCATTGAAAACGTCTGGACGGTTAAGGGTTATGGTTGCTTTTGCACCAGCTATTTCGAGTAAAATGTTATTGTAAGCCATCTAAGCTAGAATATTTGTTTTAAGTTAATGAGAATTATAGTTAAACTGATGCACAAACCTAAGACAAATCCGGCATAAATCTGTGCAGGTTGATGCGCTTTTAGTACCAAACGAGCGCTAAGGGTTAGGCCACAAGCAATTATACCGATGCCTAAATACAAGAATGAGTTGGGCAAATTCAAGAATTGTAAAAGTCCAAGAAAACCAATTGCTCCGCCCCAAGCGCTTCCGTGTGCAGAAATTTTCCATCTTAGGTTGATGAGGATGATGAAAATCAATCCAAAGCCAGCGCTATACAACCACAAAATTAATAAAGGCTGATATCTGTAAATGGGCAACATATGAGCAGCATAAAAAATGGCCACTGCACTGAACAAGTAAGGAATTGTACGCTCTTCTTTGTTGGGAAGGCTGTAAGCAGAAACGAGTTTGAACATTTTTAAAACCCCAATAAAGAATGCAGGAATTAGAAAAGTAATCAGGAATATAAATCTGCTGAGACCCCAAATCTGCTCATTCGAGAAAATTGTTCCATTTATTGATGCGAAAAAAAGTAGCAAAACCGCTAAGCCATTCAGCAACAATAATGGATGAAAAACGATGGACAATGCCCATGCAATTGATTTCGGCATTATAATTCTTTGCGAAGTCTTGCCACAGGAATATTCAAGGCTTCACGGTATTTGGCAACCGTTCTGCGGGCAATATTGTATCCTTTTTCGTTCAAAATACTTGCAAGCTTGTCGTCGCTTAATGGGTTCGATTTGTCTTCGGCATTAATGGCATCCTCTAAAATAGATTTCACTTCAAGGCTGGAAGCTTCTTCGCCACTTTCGGTTTTAATGCCTTCAGCGAAGAAAGATTTTAGAAGAAAAGTGCCGTATTCGGTTTGCACGTATTTGCTGTTTGCCACTCTGGAAATTGTGGAAATATCCAGGCTCACTTTTTCAGCTATATCCTTGAGAATCATTGGTTTTAACTTTGCACGATTTCCACTCAAAAAGTAAGCTTTTTGGTGTTCCATAATGGCTTCCATTGTAGTTAATAAAGTGTGCTGCCGTTGTTTTACCGCATCGATAAACCACTTTGCAGAATCGAGTTTTTGCTTTACAAAAGTGGCAGCATCTTGTAGATTTTAATCTTTCTTTGCCGATTTGTCATACTCTTTGAACATCTCTCGGTAGGTGCTGCTCACGTGTAGTTCTGGCGCATTGCGTGCATTGAGTTTCAGTTCTAGAATCCCTTCATTGTTATGGATGATGAAATCTGGTATAACTTGCTGACTTTTAGTATCGCCTGCATCCACATTACCTGGTTTCGGATTTAGCTTGATGATTTCAGCATGTGCCAATTTTAACATTTCGCTATCCATTTCTAAGCTTTTCTCAATTTTATCGAAATGTTTTTTGGTGTACTCGTCGAAATATTCTTCAACTATAATGATGGCATTTTTTATGGCCGATGTTTTGTGGCTTTTCCTATTTAATTGGAGCAACAAACACTCTTTCAAGCTTCTTGCACCAACACCTGCAGGCTCAAATTCTTGAATGGTGAGGAGCAATTCTTCTACTTCTTCGTCTTCACACATTAGGTTTTGAGAGAATGCCAAATCGTCAACAATAGATTCGATAGATCTTCTCAAATAACCGTCTTCGTCTATGCTGCCAATAATTTGGGTGGCCATTTGGTAATGTTTATCATCCAAATCTAAAGTACCTAATTGCTGCATCAGGTTTTCGTGGAAACTGGCATCAACTACAATGGGAACGCTGCGGTCGTTATCGTCATCGTCGCTATAATTGTAATCCTGAAGCTTATAATCTGGTGTGTCGTCGCCCTCTAAATAATCAGAGAAGTCTAGGTTTTCACTTGGGTTTTCTGCATAGTCATCGCTCTCAGCTTCAGCCTCTTTTTGCTTCTCATAATCTTCTTCGAATTCGTAATCGCCAAGTACCATTTCTTCCCCGCCCTCTTCAAGTGCTGGGTTTACTTCCAACTCTTCTTTAATGCGCTGTTCTAACAAATCGGTTGGAATTTGTAGCAACTTTATGAATTGTATTTGTTGAGGCGATAATTTTTGCAACATTTTCTGTTGCAGTGCTTGGCGCATTCTTCCCGACGACATAGTTTCAGCTTTAAAATGTGTGTTTTCAGGCCGTATAGCCCGATTTTTCTTCTGTGACCCACAATTTACAAAAATCTTGCCAAACTTAAAAACAAAGGCATTTTATTTTATAATTTTTGGGTTTTAAGAACAAATGTCAACAATATTGTTAGCATTTTTAGACGATTTCAGAAAATAAATCTAGCTCTAAGATTATTAACTATTTTTGCACAAAATTAAATTTACAAAGCAAAATGACCATACAACACCTACATAAGGAAATCGGCTCCGAGCAAACATTAAAGGGTTGGGTAACCAACAAAAGAACTGGCAAGGGCTTGGTTTTTATCGTTTTAAGAGATGGCTCCGGCATATTACAATGTGTGGTTTCAGAAGAAACGGTTGATAATGAAACCTTCGAAGCTGCTAAAAAAGCTACACAAGAAACATCGGTAATTATAACAGGTTTAGTTGTGGCCGACGACCGTCAAGTTGGTGGTTTAGAGCTGGAGGTTTCGAAACTGGAAATTGTAAGTTTATCAGAAGAATATCCCATCAGCAATAAAGAACATGGCGTAGAATTTCTTATGGACAACCGCCATTTGTGGTTGCGCTCTAGAAGACAGTGGGCAATAATGCGCATCAGAAACCGCATCATTATGTCGATTCACCAATTTTTTCAGGAAAGAGATTTCATCCAAATGGATGCACCAATCTTCACAGGAAATGCGGTTGAAGGAACTTCTACCTTATTCGAAACCGACTTTTATGGTGAGCCAGCTTACTTATCTCAATCGGGTCAGCTTTATGGTGAAGCAATGGCGATGGCTATGGGGAAAATTTATACTTTCGGTCCAACTTTCAGAGCAGAGAAATCGAAAACGAGAAGACATTTATCTGAATTTTGGATGATTGAGCCAGAAATGATTTTCCACGATCTGAAAATGAACATGGATGTTATTGAGGATTTTCTGCGTTTTGTAATCAAACAAGTAGTAGAGACTTGCTCATTGGAGCTCGAAACTATCGGTAGAGATGTGGAAGCGCTCAAAAAAGCAACCAATCCATTTGTGAGAATTCCGTATGCCGAAGCTGCACTTTTAATTAAAGGACAGGCAGATTGGGAAGGCAGAAACGCCATCAAACTTTTGGAGGATGACCTTACACAGGTACACGCTCGAATAGCGGAAATCAAAACCGAAATTGCTGAAAGAGAAGAAAAATTGAAAGCTCCCGGAATGAAAAAGGGCGAGATTGGATTCAATCAAGCGAAAATTCAGAAGTTAATTGAAGAGCGTGCCGACTTAGAGGAGCAAGCTAGAAACATACCGCAGTGGTTAGATAGCGCAAAGAATTTTGTTATTGGCGATGATTTCGGTGGTAGTGATGAAACCGTGCTTACCCGTCTTTTCGAAACGCCAATTATGGTGTACAATTGGCCGCATGAAGTAAAAGCTTTTTACATGAAACGTGATGAAGAAGATAGCCGTTGGGCTAAAGGTGTTGATGTTTTAGCACCAGAAGGCTACGGGGAA
>DAIRTB010000276.1:0-3953 GCA_036804105.1 Bacteroidota bacterium
AAGCATCCCTCCAGCCTTTGTAATAGGTTGGATCATTCATTTTTGAAACATCTTGCTTGAATTTATATTGTGTTTTATAAAAACTATTTCCATAAGCAGAATAACCACTTTCACAACCGTGATTCCAAGCTAATTTCCAAATGTCAGGAGCAGTTTCATCGTAAGTTGTAGGTAATTCATAAAGTGGTCTTGAGCTTAAAGCACAAGCATTTAGGCTTAATGCTAAAAAGCAAAATGAAAAAAATTTAATAAGTTTTTTTGATTTAGTACGGTTTCCAAATACAAACCTGTTCCACCACAAAGCACAGGGATTTTATTTCGCTTAATTACATCCTCAAAAGTAAAGTTAAAAGCTTGAAAGAAAAACAACAGATTGCGTTTAATCCCTGGCTCTGAAATGTTAATTAGATGATGGGGAATTTCATTTCCGTTTATAATGTAACTTGAAAGGTCTTTGCCTGTACCGATGTTTAATTCTCTATAAATCTGGCGAGAATCTATGCTGAGAATTTCTCCTTCCAATTGATGTGCCAGGTTAACCGCCAAACTAGTTTTTCCAGAGGCAGTTGGGCCTAGTATGGTGATGCAATTGGGCTTATTTACTTGCTTAATATCCATTTTGCGCTGGCTATTTGTTCATCTTTATCGAAAACCTTTACACCTTCAAATTCAAAGCCGATGGATTCGAATCCAAATCCCCAACCCCAATCGAGGTCGGCGTAGGTCATAATATGAGTTGCAGAAAAATCTTTCTGAAATTTTTTGATCAGTTTACTCAAGCCTCCCACAATATGGTAGCCTGCTTTAACAGCAAATTTTTCCAGTTCGTGAGAAACAACAGGGTCTGATCTTTTGTAAAGATTTCGAGCATTACTAAATGTTGCAACGGCCATTAATTCACCATTTACGAAAAGCCCATAGAAATGTTTGCCAGAAAATCCTAAAAAGTGATTAGCATTTAGAAACTCAACAGCAAGATTTTCTTCTATTTGTAAGCACGTCGTTTTGCGGGCAAAAATTGGCTGTAACCGATCTATTTTAGCTGAGATTCTATGTAAAATCAATTTGCTTTTTGCTTCTAGAAGATTTAATCTTAAATAAACGGTGTTGTTTTCTTTCTTCGGCTGATTTTCTTTTATGCGATGGTTTATGAAATCTTGGTTTTTATCTACAAAAAATAGGTTTATTTTATGGATTTCCCCTTGAATTTCAAAAAGATGTGGCTCAAGAATATCAACTTTCCATTTTTCTTGAAGCAACATTTTGAACTCACCCAACTGCATTTCGAAACAAGTATTTACTTAATGCTTCGTTTTACATTATAAAGCTCAAGAACCTCCAAGGGTACATGGTCTAATGTTTTTATGTGCGTTGCTTCTAGGTTTACGAGTGGCGCCATGTCTCCTTCCCAAGCTTCAAGCCATCTGCTTACGCACAAACACCATTTGTTGCCGGCAACCAGCCCCTTAAACTCATACTCTGGCCTTGGAGTAGATAAATCGTTTCCTCTGCTTTTAGAAAATCTTAAAAATTCGTCGGTAACTATTGCGCAGAGCGTGTGTGTGCCGCTGTCTTCAACTCCTGAGGAGCAGCAACCATTTCGCCAAAAACCAGTTAAGGGCATAGTACTGCAAACTTCTAATGGGTTACCATATACATTTAACTCGTTGGTTTCGGGCATTTAATTGTTTTTTATGTGAAAATAGATTTACTTGCAGCAAATTCTTTTGAGGATGTTGCTAAACCAAATCAACCTAGATGATATTGTTTTAAATTTCAACAAAGATACACTTGCCATTTTAAACATTTCGCTGGCGATTATTATGTATGGCGTGGCGCTAGATCTTAGAGTTGAAGATTTTGTAAGCCTTGTAAAAAAACCAAAAAGCTTAATAGCGGGTCTATTAAGTCAGTTTTTTGTGCTGCCACTACTCACATTTGTACTGGTTTCCATTTGGCAACCCTTACCAGGTTTAGCATTGGGAATGTTTATGGTTGCCGCTTGTCCGGGTGGGAATGTAAGCAACTTTTTATCTGCATTTGCAAGAGGAAATGCCGCCTTATCGGTGGCCTTAACTGGATTTTCAACCTTATTTGCCCTAATGCTTACGCCCTTAAATTTTACTTTTTGGAGCAGCTTGTATGGACCATCTTCGGAATTGCTCAGAACCATCAATCTAGATTTGGGAGATGTCTTTAAAACCATACTACTCATTTTGGGCATGCCGCTGGTATTAGGCATGTTAACTTCTAAGTACTTCCCAAGTTTCGCTCAAAAAAGCTCTCCAATAATAAGGAAGCTGTCTATATTAATCTTTGCCGCCTTTGTCTTTTTTGCTTTCAAGGCAAATTTTCAGGTTTTTTTAAATTATGCAGGGCTAATTGTGCTTTTAGTTTTTGTACACAATTTGGTTGGATTACTGGGAGGATTTGGAATGGGTTTACTTTTCAGAGTGCCTAAAGCAGATAAAAGAACCATTACCATAGAAACGGGAATCCAAAACAGTGGATTGGGGCTTATTCTTATTTTCGAATACTTTGATGGGGTTGGCAGCATGGCTTTAATTGCCGCCTGGTGGGGCATTTGGCATTTGCTTTCTGGCTTTACTTTGGCTTATTTTTGGCGAAACATAAGCAAGGCATGATTTTTTACGTTACCAGATTTTGGGTTAAGATAGGGCTATGGTTCTACTACAAGCAGATTTTTGTAAAAGGAGCTCAAAATATTCCCAAAGAAGGTGGAATTATTTACATCGGAAACCACCAGAATGCCTTTTTAGATGCTATTTTACCCGCTTGTTTTTTACCAGGAGTGCTCAATTTTCTAGCAAGAGCAGATATTTTCAAGGGGAATATTGGCAAATTTTTAAATAAGATACACGTTCTGCCAATTATTAGAAAGCGAGATGGGATGGATGCTTTTAAGGAAAGCGCCAGAACCTTAGATATGTACAAAAATCTCGTTGGAAGCGGGCAGAGGCTCTTGTTATTTCCAGAGGCAAATCAGGTTTTAGCTCGTAAATTGAGACCACTTTCTAAAGGTTATTTACGTATTGCCCTAGAAACAGCAAGAAGTAATAATTTCGAAAAACCCCTCTACATTTTGCCTTATGCAACTAATTACGAAGATTATTTCAAGGCAGGAAGTACTGTTTCGGTTATTGTAGGTGAGCCAATCAATTTTCTAGACTACAAAGCTGCTTTCGAAGAAAATGAAAATAAAGCCATTAATATTTTAAACAAAAAGTGTGCTGAAGCCATGACTTCCGTAATGGTAAATATTGAACCCGAACAAGAGACATTTTACTTCAGTCAAAATAAATTTTCTGGAAAAGATCTAACCAATCCTTCTTTTTTTGTTGAGGATAAAGGTTACGAAAAAGCAAGTGTTATCAACAATACTCGCAAAAGTGGATTAAAACCCTTGGCATTATTACTACACCTTCCAGTTGGGTTGGGAGTTCACTTCCTAATTAAAAAATACATTAAAATGAATCTCTTTGAAGGGTCAGCTCGTTTTTTGGCTGGGCTTATTTTTAGTACAATCTACTATGTTTTGTTAATTATGGCCTTGTTTGTTTTAGGACTTCCCATATTGCACATAATTCTGATAGTGGTAACCATGATGGTTGTGCTTAAATTAAATGTGATTTAAGCAAATAGCATTTACATTTGCTTTTGACTTAAAGACAAAGGGCAGAATAGTATAAAAGTATATTTAAAATTTATGTTAGAAAAACCCAACAATTCCAACAGAAAACAACAAAGTGTATCCAGCTTCAGACAAGGCATTGTAAAACAAATGCTCGATACTGCCATTATTGCATCCTTAATTTTCATTTTAATTGATTTTCAAATTGGTTTTTTTCAAGAAAGCATCCCTGCATTTATTTGTGTAATTACCTTGCTTTCTATAAAATACTATTTATTAGAAAAATCGTGTTTTTATGCCA
>DAIRTB010000277.1:0-3949 GCA_036804105.1 Bacteroidota bacterium
TCCAGTTCGGTTTATCTACGATAGTACCATTCCGGTGGATTTACTTCATTTTTTAATTCGAAGAATAAACCTTCAGAAATCTAATATTTTGCCTGGTGGTAGGTATCACAATTTTAGCGATTTTATGAAGTTTCCAGATATGGGTTTAAAAAATCTTTATTACGAACCCATGCCGCCCTTACCGCATCCTTTTTTAGATAGCCATAGAAGAATTTTCGATGCCATTTCAGAGAAAGATATCATGGTGCATCACCCTTATCAGTCGTTCGATTATGTAATCCGATTCATTAGAGAATCGGCCATCGACCCACAAGTGGTAAGCATAAAAGCTACACTTTACAGAGTTGCCACCGTTTCAAATGTGGTTAATTCACTCATTACCGCTGTTGGAAATGGCAAACAGGTTACGGTTTTGATTGAACTTCAGGCCCGATTCGATGAGGAAGCGAATATCTATTGGGCCAAGAAATTGGAAGAGGCTGGTGCGAAAGTGATGTACGGGTTTCCTGGTACCAAAACCCATTGCAAGATGTGCGTTGTAACGAGAAATGAGCCTTCTGGTCTAAAATCTTATGCACATCTTTCTACTGGCAATTACAATGGCAATACTGCAAAAATTTATTGCGATGATGGACTATTTACAGCCGATCGAAGAATTACAACCGAGGCTGCTCGCTTATTTAAAGCACTAGAAAACAACAATAAAAAGTACGTTTACAACCATTTATTAGTTGCGCCATACTATTTAAGAACCAAGCTTACAGAATTAATTGATGCAGAAATTACAGCTGCTAAAAAGGGAATTGAGGCTTACATCATTATAAAAGTAAATAACTTGGTGGATGTTGAAATGATTAAGAAACTGTACGAAGCCAGTGAAGCTGGGGTAAAAATTCAGTTAATTGTACGAGGAATGTGTAGCCTTGTGCCTGGAGTTAAAGGCATGAGCAGCAATATTACCCTAATTTCTATTGTAGATCGATTTTTGGAACACTCAAGAGCTTATATATTCTGCAATAAGGGCAATGAAAAAATATACCTTTCATCGGCAGATTTAATGAGTAGAAATCTTAGCAACCGAGTAGAAATGGCTTTTCCGATATTATCTACCGAATTGAAAAAGGAAATTAGAACCATGATCGATTTTCAATTGATGGATAATGTAAAAGCACGACAACTGTCTGATCCATTAGATAATAGAATTCCGATTAGAGCCGATAACGAGCCAATTAATAGGAGCCAATACCTTACCTACCAATACTTCGAGAAGCAAGTAGATAAATCGAGTCATGAGAATTTTGTAACCATAAACTTTGCCCAACAATGATTATTGCCGCCATAGATATCGGTTCAAATGCCGCTAGATTAAGTATTTGTAGTTTGTACTCCAGTGTTCATTCTAACGCAAATAAGCAGATTGAATACGTAAGAGTGCCCATTCGTTTGGGTGATGCCGTTTTTTTGGATAAAAAAATTCCCATCCATAAAATGGAAGACTTGCTTAAGTTGCTTAAGGCATTTAAGTACCTTATGGATCTTTATCGAGTAGATGATTACCGTGCTTGTGCCACATCAGCCCTAAGAGAGGCAGATAATAGCAAAGATGTTGTGGAGTTAATCCACAAAGAAACGGGGGTTTTGGTTGAAGTAATTAGCGGAGAGGAAGAGGCAGAACTTATTTACAGGGCCCATCAAGATGTTTTTAAACTAGACGAAAGAATTCTTTTTGTGGATGTAGGTGGCGGAAGTACAGAAATTTCACTGCTTTTGGGCAACGAAAAGATTTTGTCGAAATCTTTCAATATTGGTACCATAAGAATTTTAGACAACAAAGACGATGAACTTATTTGGGAAGAAATGAAATTTTGGTTGAGAACTCAGGTCTCTCCATTAAAGGCTGATTATATTTTAGGAACAGGCGGAAACATCAACCGATTTTTTACCATAATGGATATTAAGCCTAATAAGACGGCTTCTTTAAAGCAAATTAAGGACGGCTACAACTATCTCAATAATTTATCTCTTAAAGAAAGAATTTTAAATTTGGGTCTTAATCCAGATCGAGCCGATGTAATTGTTCCAGCAATTGACGTTTATTTAAATGTGATGAAGTATTCTGGAGTAACCAAAATAAAATCTTCGAAAGCTGGATTGAAGGAGGGTATAATAGAATTTTTGTACCAGAAGAACAAGGAGCATCTATCGCACGAGGTGGTTATAAATGAGGGCTTCACTGTGCCCAATAAAAGATTCTAATTTTTTATCAAATGCAAATTTTGCAGAATAGATATGTTGTTAAATTGCTACCTTTAGACCATGTTAACCATTGGAATTTTATTGCTTATCGGCATTATCTTAATTGTTGTTGAGGTTATTTTGGTTCCAGGAACTACATTTGTTGGGATTCTTGGCATAATTTTGCTTGCATTTGGGGTCTTTCAAGTATATCAACAATATGGTAGTACAGCTGGAAATTATGCTCTTGTTATAACTGCTATTTTGTGTATTCTTGCTATTGTTCAAGCATTTAGAACCGATGCTTGGGGCAAATTAGCTTTGAATAAACAATTGAAGGGAAGAGTAAACGAGCTCGACGAAAACAGGCTTTCCATCGGGATGATTGGAAAAACTATTTCCTTTATTCGTCCTGCCGGAACAGTAGATTTCGATGGTTATGCCGTAGAAGTGCAATCTGAAATTGGTGCAATTGATGCTGGCAAGCTTGTAAAAATTACCAAAATTGATGGCAATAAGGTTACAGTTGCCGAGGTGCATCAAATTTTAGAAACTGAATAGTGATCACCTTTAAATTTAATGCAAAAATCAGAACCGTTCAATTAGTTTAACCTATTTTCGTAAATCAAACGTTTTCATATGAATTTAATATCCGTTTTAATTACCGTTGGTCTCGTACTTCTGGTATTATTTATTTTTCTTTACTTTGTGCCTGTAAACCTGTGGATTACCGCAAGAGTTTCTGGAGTTAGGGTAAGTATTCTAAACCTAATTTTAATGCGGGTTAGAAAAGTGCCACCAAGTATCGTGGTTAACGCCATGATTACTGCAACCAAAGCAGGTCTTAAACTTACTGCCGACGACGTGGAAACTCACTTTCTTGCAGGTGGTAATGTTAATCGAGTTATTAAAGCGCTTATCTCTGCAGATAAGGCAAATATTCCGCTAGACTTTAAAGCAGCAACAGCAATCGACCTTGCAGGTAGAGATGTATTTGAAGCTGTTCAATTGTCAGTAAATCCAAGAGTTATCGATACCCCACCAGTAGCAGCAGTGGCGAAAGATGGTATTCAGTTGATCGCAAAAGCAAGGGTTACGGTTCGTGCTAACATCAAACAATTGGTAGGTGGCGCTGGCGAAGAAACCATTCTTGCTAGGGTAGGAGAGGGTATTGTAACTTCTATCGGTTCTGCGGTTAATCATAAAGAGGTATTAGAAAATCCGGATAAGATTTCTAAGCTTGTGCTTTCTAAAGGTCTTGACTCTGGTACTGCATTCGAAATTCTTTCTATTGATATTGCCGATGTTGACATAGGTAAAAACATTGGTGCGGTTCTTCAAACGGATCAAGCCGAAGCAGATAAGAAAATTGCTCAGGCTCGTGCGGAAGAAAGACGTGCTATGGCGGTTGCTTTGGAGCAAGAGAATAAAGCTAAAATCCAAGAATCTAAAGCTAAGGTTATCGATGCTGAGGCTATGATTCCTAAAGCTATCGCAGATGCTTTCGAGAAAGGCAATATTGGGGTAATGGATTATTATAAGCTAAAAAATATTCAGGCTGATACGGAGATGAGAGATTCTATTTCTAGACCTAGCGGCAAGTCTGGGGATAAATAGATGCTCACGGATTTTGAAAGATTAGCATCGGTTTTCGCACCGATGCTTTTTTTTGCTCTCGGATTTTTTCTTTGTTTATTTTCGATGGTTACACCTT
>DAIRTB010000278.1:0-3905 GCA_036804105.1 Bacteroidota bacterium
TGGATCTACGCCAATACAGTGGCCGCCCACCAAACCTGGCCTAAACGGAAGAAAATTCCACTTTGTGCCAGCAGCTTCTAAAACCTCTAAGGTATCGATGTTCAACTTGTCGAAAATTAACGAAAGCTCATTAACGAAAGCAATATTTACGTCTCTCTGGCAATTTTCTATAACTTTTGCAGCTTCAGCAACTTTTATGGATGCTGCTTTATAAGTTCCAGCAACGATAATTGACTTATAAACATCGTCAACCATTGTTGCAATTTCTGGATTTGAACCTGCGGTAATTTTTCTAATTTTAGTAACGGTATGCACCTTATCGCCTGGATTAATTCTTTCTGGAGAATAACCAGCAAAAAAGTCAATATTGTATCTAAGACCGCTCATTTGCTCTATAATCGGAATGCAATCTTCTTCGGTACAACCTGGATATACAGTAGATTCGTAAACAACGATATCTCCTTTTTTAATTACTGCTCCAACGGTTTTACTAGCACTTACAAGCGGCTTAAGATCTGGGCGTTTATTTTTATCAATAGGTGTAGGCACAGTTACGATAAAAAAATTTACTTCCCTGAGATTTTCGATATTTGAACTGTAACTTAAATGCTTAGCTTCTTTTAATTCACTAGATTCAAGTTCAAGTGTTTTATCAACGCCACTTTCTAATTCTGCAATTCTGGTTTTGTTGATATCGAAGCCAATAGTTTTAAACTTCTTTCCGAATTCAACCGCTAAGGGTAGCCCTACGTAGCCGAGGCCAATCACGCCTATTGTTTTCATTTAATAAATTTTTGCACTGTTAAAAATATAATTCGCAAAAGTAAGCAATTACTTGTAGTAAAATTGTATTGCTGGGTTCGATATCAAGAATTCACAAAAACAAAACACAGGACAATGGATTAATATTTTTTGCACTACTTTCTGAAATATTGAATGTACCAATCGATGGTTTCACCTAGGTTTTGGTCGAATTGTTGTTTGGGTTCCCAACCTAAATCTGCTTTTAGTTTGCTTGCATCGATGGCATATCGTTTATCATGACCTTTTCTATCGGTTACGAAATTGATTAGACCAAGTGCACTTCCTTCAGGTCGATTAAGTTTATCGTCGCACAATTGGCAAATTTTCTTAACTAAATCAAGGTTGTTCCATTCGTTGTTACCGCCTATGTTGTAGGTTTCGCCAACTGGGGCAGTATGAAAAATCACGTCAAGTGCATTTACGTGGTCAATTACATACAACCAATCTCGCACATTATCGCCACTTCCATAAACTGGAATGGGTTTCTGATTTAAGATTTGTTTTATAACCACCGGAATTAATTTCTCTGGATATTGATTTGGGCCAAAATTATTGGAGCAATTTGAGATAACCACAGGCAATTTATAGGTGTGGAAGTAAGCACGCACAAGATGGTCGCTCGCTGCTTTTGAAGCAGAATAGGGAGAACGTGGATCGTAGGGAGTTTCTTCAGTAAAGTAGCCCGTTTTGCCTAAGGTGCCATAAACCTCATCTGTAGAAATATGATAGAAGCGGTTTTTTTCTGAAAAACCTCCGTTTTCAAGTTCCCAAAACATCAAACTTGCATGCAGCAAATTGGCGGTACCAATAACATTGGTATTGATAAAGGCCATGGGATTTTCAATAGATCTATCCACATGAGATTCTGCAGCAAAATGCATTACGGCATCAATCTGATAATCTTCAAAAACACGAATTACGGCGTTTGCATCACAGATATCACCCTTAACAAAAACATAGTTAGGTTCTTTAGAAATGTCTGCAACGTTATCTAAATTTCCTGCGTAGGTTAGGTTGTCGAAATTTATAATTCTATAATTTGGATACTTACTTACCATTAGCCTTACTGCATGAGAACCAATAAAGCCTGCGCCTCCAGTTAATAATATATTTCTTTCGAACATGTAGTTTTACTTTTTAAATGAACTGAACTCGTGGTGACTTTTATGCAACTCTGTTTCTGGTAACGATTTGAAATAATCGTAAGTGATTTTTAATCCTTCTGCACGATTCACTTTCGGCTCCCATTTTAATATTTCTTTCGCTCTAGTTATATCGGGTTGGCGCTGCTTTGGGTCGTCGGTTGGCAATGTTTTGAAAACGATTTTGCTTTTTGCACCCGTAAGCTTCACAATTTCTTCAGCAAAATCTAACATAGAAATCTCATCTGGATTGCCGATGTTAACTGGTTGAGCATAATCGCTTAAAAGAAGTTTGTAAATTCCATCAACCAAATCGGCAACGTAGCAAAACGATCTCGTTTGCGAACCATCGCCAAAAACGGTAATATCTTCACCACGAAGCGCTTGCCCAATAAAAGCTGGCAAAGCTCTACCATCGTTCAGGCGCATTCTTGGTCCGTAGGTATTGAAAATTCTTACAATTCTAGTTTCCAAACCGTGATATGTATGGTAGGCCATGGTTAAAGCTTCTTGGAAACGTTTGGCTTCATCGTATACGCCTCTTGGCCCAATTGGGTTTACATTACCCCAATAATCTTCGTTTTGAGGATGTACATTTGGATCTCCATAAATTTCGGAGGTAGACGCCACCAAGATTCTGGCTTTTTTTGCCATAGCCAAGCCAAGACAATTGTGCGTTCCCAAAGAACTTACTTTTAAAGTTTGGATGGGGATTTTCAAATAATCTATCGGACTAGCTGGCGATGCAAAATGTAAGATGTAATCTAATTGGCCGGGAATATGGATGAATTTAGAAACATCTTGATGATAAAATTCGAAATTGGGTAGCGGCATGAGGTGCGCAATATTCTGCATATCGCCCGTAATAAGATTATCCATGGCTATTACATAGAAACCTTCTTTTATAAAACGATCGCAGAGATGAGACCCTAAAAATCCGGCGCCACCGGTTACCAAAACCCTTTTCATAATTATTGTGGTTGAATTACTTTTCTGCCAATTGAACTGTAATAATATCCAGCAGACTCCATTTGGTTTAAATCGAAAACATTTCTACCATCGAAAATAACCTTATTCTTAAGATTGGTAGATATTAAGTCGAAATCTGGACTTCTAAACACACTCCATTCGGTAACAATTAACAAAGCATCTGCATCTTTCAAAGCAGTGTACATGTCTGGTGCATATTCTATCTTGTTGCCATAAAGCACCATAACATTGGTCATAGCTTCGGGATCGTAAACAGAAACGGTGGCTCCCTTTTCGAGCAAAAAGTCAATAATGTATAAAGCTGGAGCCTCTCTAATATCGTCGGTATTTGGTTTGAAAGCTAGACCCCAAAGTGCAAAATGCTTTCCAGAAATATCGTCGCCGAAATAATTAAGCAATTTCTCAGCAAGAATTAGCTTTTGAGTTTCGTTAACAGCCATAACCGAATTCAAAATCTTGAACTCGTAATTGTTTTCTTTTGCTGTTTTCGCCAAAGCCTTTACATCTTTCGGGAAACAAGATCCGCCATAACCAACACCTGGGAAAAGGAATCTTCTGCCGATTCTTTCGTCTGCTCCAATACCTTTTCTAACCATGTCTACATCGGCACCAAGTATTTCTGCAAGGTTAGCAATCTCGTTCATGAAAGTAATTTTAGTAGCTAAGAATGAGTTAGCTGCATATTTGGTAAGTTCAGCAGAGCGCTCATCCATAAAAATTACGGGGTTGCCTTGGCGTACAAAAGGAGCATATAAACGATCTAAAACTTCTTTTGCTCTTTCAGAACGAGTTCCAATTACCACTCGATCGGGTTTCATAAAATCGTCTACAGCAACGCCTTCACGCAAGAATTCTGGGTTTGAAACCACATCGAATTCAACTTTTGCGTTTTTCGCTATTTCAGCTTCAACTTTATCTGCTGTTCCAACTGGAACCGTACTTTTATCAATAATTACCTTGTAATCAGTT
>DAIRTB010000279.1:0-3902 GCA_036804105.1 Bacteroidota bacterium
AACCGAATTTGCTTGGGCAAAAGTACTATTGGGTTCAACATCGTTAGGGCCAATATTTTCTATAATGTAAAACAACTCGTATGCAAAACAACCTGTTGAATTAATGTAAAGGTATATGCTATCTCTTTCTCTACAATTAAGTATTAAAGTATCCCAAGCCGACAAACCCAAAGCCACATTATAATTAAATTTAGTGCCAATTCCTCCTTGATTCTTGTTATAAGCATACAAAAAGAAATCGGAGCTTGTACTTTCAGAAGTGTTATTATATCTATAAATCACTTTAACAGTGCCACCATCAGGTAGAGCTGCTTTGTAATAATCTGCACCATCAGTTGATATACCAGTATATCCAATTCTCCCTTTTATGGTATCTGTATGCGTAACGGAATTAGCTGTTGCGAATGAATTGTTTGGCTCGGCATCGTTGGTTCCTACTGCTAATAAAGTGTAGCTTAAAGTGTAATTAAACGATCCACCTGATGAATTGAGCAAAAACACAAGGGTGTCTGCCTGCCTGCATGGAATAAATAGGGTGTCTGAGTTAAAACCTAGGGTAGGGTTGTAAACAAACCGATTCCCAATTCCTCCCATTCCCTTATTGTAAACATATAAAAAAATATCAGGGCCAATGGATGTGGCAAGATTTTCATATCTCAGAATTATTCTAACCGTTCCTTCTTGCGAGGGCAATCCTTTAAAATAATCATTTACGTCTCCTGAGGCACTAATGGTGCCATTCATCAAGCTATCTTGTGGAATGAAATTAGCAGTTGCAACTGTGCCATTGGGCTCAACTTCATTAAGTGCAAGTGCTACATTAAATGCAGAAAATTGAAATAATAAGTAAAAGATTAAATAGGAAAAAATGGGTTTCATAGGCATTATGGTTTTTTAATGCTATAAAAGTAAACATTTTTCCAAAACTAGCTCAAATTAAGTGCTTTAAATGTAAACTAATTTACACTTAAACTTTACCTGCAACTACCAGATACATCTTATCAGGATCTAAATATTTGTTGGCCAACACTAACAATCGCTCGGGTTGAACCGATTTTAACTCGGTAAACATGCGTTGATAATAGTTAAAATCAAGGTCGAATAAGGCAACATCTTTGTATCGATCTATCCACGAAAATGCTCCATCGAAACTGCCCAACATACTGCCTAACAAATAACTTCTTACTCTGTCTAGCTCCTCTGATGGTATTAAATTGCTACGTAGCAGATTAATTTCTTTGTGGATTTCTTGAATTGCGGCCTCAGATACATCTGCACCAACTTCTGTACCGATTGTAAAATAAGCATCGGTAGGAAATGAGCTTATGGCTGACCCAATTCCGTATGTATAGCCCTTTTCCTCCCTGATATTTTGCATTAAACGAGATCCGAAATAACCTCCTAAAACGGTGTTTAATATTTTCAACCCGATATAATCAACATCTCTTTTGCCGATGGTTTTGATGCCCATTCTAATGGCATTCTGAACGGCGTCGGCTTTGGAAACATTAATTCTGGTTGCTTCAGCAGGTTCTTGAGCAAATAAGATGGCATTATTTGTTTTATTAGTAAGCAATTTCTGACCAATTAACTTTTCAAGCTGATCAATAACCTGATGGCAACCCTTACCAGCAATTAGAATTTTGAGGTTATTCAACTGATAATGTTCTAAGAAAAACTGCTCTAAATCAGATGAAGAAACTTTCTCGTAATCGCCACTGTCTGCTGTAAATCCATATGGATGAGTTGATCCAAACAAGGCTTTAACCATGGTTTTTCTAGCTAAAAAGGATACTTTTTCCAGATTTACTTGCAGATTTTGGATAGAGTTTCGCTTAATTACTTCCAACTCGTTTTCTGGAAATGCAGGCTCGCTTAAGATTTCAATTACCAAAGGCAAAACCATTTTCAACTTTGCTGTGAGCGCATACAAGGTTACAGATGAACTGTTGTACCCATTCTCTTGCTGAAGGTAAGCACCATAAAAATCTAGGTATTCTGCAATTTCAGCAGCTTGCTTGGTTTTTGTACCTTCTTGCAGCAATCTATTTGTTAATGCGGTTACCAAAGAGTTTTTATGATAAAGCGCTCCGGTTTCAAACATAAATTCTATGCGGAGCAAATCCTGATCTCCAGTTTCGAAGAATATTACGGGTATTCCATTGCTTAATTTAGTGGTTTCTGGGTTGAGCAAATGAAACGAATCAACAGATTGTATGGAAGGTTCTTGGTTTCTACTAATCATAACAATTCTTATAAAGGTTGGTAAACTAAGGTGGAAGCGTTTTCTGGCCTGAATATATTAGCGGCAACCTGCTGTATATCTTTTGCTGTAACCGCCTGATATTTTGAGAGTTCTGTATTGTAATCGGCTGCATCACCCAACATTTCGTACATGCAAAGATTCATAGCAATGTTTAAAACTTGAGCTTCGCCAAAAACAAATGCGGAGGCTAATTGATTTTTCACCTTTTCTAATTCTATCGCTTTGGGCGGCGTATTAATTAGCTGTTGTATTTCTTTTTCTATAGCTGCTTCAGCTTCCTCAAAGGAAATATTTTTAGATAATTGGCCATTTATTACAAACAAACCCGGATCAATCTCTCCAGTTATGTAGGCATTTAAATTAGAAAACATGCTATTTCCCATCACCAAATTCCGATACAAACGGGATGATTTCCCTCTCGACAATAAGTCTGAAACCACATCTACTGCATGATAACCAGCATCCTTTTTCCCAGGCATATGATACACTTTGTATAACATTTTGTTGGGAACTGCCGCCATAATCTCTTCACGCTTAGCCTCTAGTTGTGGCGTTTCCAATTCGTAATTTCTACTTAAAGGGGCACCAGGTGGAATATCTCCAAACCATTTTTCTGCAAGTACAAAAACCTCATCTGCAACCACGTTTCCTGCTACGCAAATAATCGCATTATTGGGGCGGTAGTGTTTGTAAAAAAACGCTTCTACATCAGCCAAGGTAGCATCCTCAATATGTTTTAAAGATTTGCCAATGGTTGGCCATTGATAGGGGTGCAATTTATACGCCATTGGTCTTAACTTTAACCAAGCATCGCCGTAGGGCTGATTTAAATACCGCTGCTTAAACTCTTCAATTACCACATTCCGCTGCACTTCTAAGCTCTGATCAATAAAAGCCAATTGATTCATTCTATCCGACTCCAACCAAAATGCAGCTTCAAGATTGTAAGCTGGAAAGGTTAAATAATAGTTGGTGATGTCGTTACTGGTAAAAGCATTGTTTTCTGCTCCTATTTTTTGGGTAATCTTATCGTAGTGAGGTATATTTTGAGATCCGCCAAACATTAAATGCTCAAATAAATGCGCAAAACCCGTTTTTTCTGGATTTTCGTCTCTTGCGCCTACTTGATATAAAATGTTTAATGCCGCTAAATGAGTGCTTTTTGTTTCGTAAACCAGAACGGTAAGTCCGTTGGCAAGCACTTGTTTCTTAAATTTTATCATGTCTATAGAGTCAAATTAACGGCTTTTTTATTTAAAAGGTTTGTTTTAAAAACCTTAATTCTTTGGCTTTCGTCGAATTATTAGGCTCAATTATGATACATACCAAGCTAAGTAACTAAAAACACCTATTCCATGCTAACTTTGCACAAATTTTAATCTGATGAGTATACATAAGGAAGGATATGTAAGTATTGCCATTGCAGTAGCGTTGGTAATCGGTATTTTGTGGAGTTTGAAGTCGTTTAATGCTTCAACTATCTGGGTAGTTTTAGGGGTTGCACTAAGTGTTTTTATCTTAGTTGCAATTTTACAATTCTTCAGAAATCCGGTTAGAAATACCGTTATTAACCCAAATGTAGCCATCTGTCCTGCAGATGGTAAGGTTGTAATTATAGAAGAAGTGGAAGAAAACG
>DAIRTB010000280.1:0-3878 GCA_036804105.1 Bacteroidota bacterium
AGCATCTAACATTTTTTTCATATCGCCAGCAAAGAAGCTGGTGTTTCTAATGCTATTTAGGTCTGCATTTACTTGCGCATCTTTAATTGCATCTTCCACATATTCTATTCCCACAACGTGTGCAGCGTGCTTTGCCACAAAAAGTGCGATGCTACCAGTTCCTGTATATAAATCGTACACAAGTTCTGTTCCAGTTAAGCCTGCATAATCTCTAACCTTTTGATAGAGCGCCGATGCTTGAACCGAGTTGGTTTGGAAGAAAGATTTCGGACTGATTCTGTATTTGATATTTTCTAATTGCTCTTCAATAAATCCATTTCCGTGGAAAACATTAAATTGTTGGTCGAAAAGGGTATCGTTTTTCTTTTCATTCACCACATAAAGCCAGGTAGAAATCGATGGGAATTCACTTTTCAACGCCTCCATGGTATTGATTATATCCATTTCGTTGTTTTCTGCAAACACCACCGTAATCATCCATTGATTAAGTGTAGAATTTCTAACCACTAGATTTCTTAGGAAACCTGTATGTTGTTTGGCATCGTAAAAAGTGAACTTGTGCTTTTCAGCATAAGCAAAAAGGAAATTCCTAACCTCGTTACTCAAATTATCTTGAAGATAACATTTGTCGATGTGCAAGATTTTATCAAACCTTTTTGGAACATGGAAGCCAAGAGCGTTCATGCTTTCGGGTTGATTTTCTATTTCTTGAGTTGTTAGCCAGCGTTTATTAGAAAATGTGTACTCTAATTTATTGCGGTAATGCCTATTTTCTAAAGCACCTAAAGCTGTTTCTTGAACAGGTAAGGGAATTTTTCCGATTCTTTCTAATGCGTTTCTTACTTGAGCAGCTTTAAATTTAACTTGTTCTGGATACTCCATGTGCTGCCATTTACAACCTCCGCACGTACCGAAATGTTCGCAAAAGGGAGTTGTTCTAATTTCAGATGGTGTTCTGAGTATATGAATGTTAGCTTCTGCGAAGTTTTTCTTTTGAAATTGGATTTCCACATCTACAATATCTCCTGGTATTGCCCCTTTAATAAAGATTACCAAATCGTTGTAGCGGGCAACACCGTTGCCTTCAGATGCAGCATCGTTAACCAATATATTTTCGAGTATTGTGCCTCGTTGTAATTTTGTCATGCTAAGAATTTGTTTAATACTTTCAACAATGCATCAGGTTGTTCTGCATGAATCCAATGGCCGGCATCTTCAACTGTAACGAGCTCAGAATTAGAGAATGCTTTTTGAATTTTGGGCCAATCATCATCCATAATATAATCTGATTTTGCACCTCTTACAAAAAGAGTTTCGCCATTGAAAGTGCCGTCTATGCTTAAATCTGAACCAACCTCGCCTAAATTATTTTGAAGCGCTTTTAAGTTTAATCGCCAAGAAAACGCATTATCTTCTCTAACTAGACTTTTTAGTAAAAACTGTCTGATTGCAAAGCTTTTAATGGATTTAGAAAGCAATTCATCGGCTTCTTTTCTGCTGGAAATAGTTTCTATCGGAAGTTCTAACAAGCTTTTTATAAATCCTTGATGTTCTTTTAGCGAGTAAGTTTTTGGTGCAATGTCTACTATTACCATTTTTCCAATCATTTCGGGATTTTGCATTGCAAACTTCATGGCAACTTTGCCGCCCATAGAATGGCCAATTATAGTCGCTTTTTCAAGAAGCTCTTCTTCCATTAATTCTTTTACATCAGCAGCAAGAAGATCATAATTGAAATCGTCAGACCATTTTCCTCTACCGTGGTTGCGCTGATCTGCAAGGTAAACGGTATGCGTTTCTGCGAGTGCTCTAGCAACTGTAATCCAATTATCTCCCGTTCCGAAAACTCCATGGAGAATAATTATGGGGTTACCCGATCCTAATTTTTGATAGTAAATATGCATATGAACTTGCAAAAATAGCTGATTAGATTCGAACCACTTTGAGTATTCTTAGGGCTTACTAAAAGCGGCATATCACTTGGCTTTTCTTTTTTCTTTTAGACGATGTTTTGCCTACTAGTATTTAATTCACTTTTAAAAATAATGGTAGGTTTTAATGTGCGGGTAATTTTTTTTCAATGGATTTATACACAGGATAAACATTTACTGAACCTTCGTAAAAAGGTGATTTTTTATAAAGCCAGTCCAATTGTTTTTCTGCATTATCCTTAAAACTTTGGTCAGCAAGCTTTTTATCCTCAAATTCTTTCTTTAGGATAGGGTTATTCTTCAGCATTTCAGCGGCATAATCCTCGAAAATGTAAGCTGAAAAATATTCTTTCTGCTGCAAGATTCCATCAAAGAAATTCCAGTTGAAATAACTGTCTTGGGCCCTAGGTTCTAGCACGTATGCCAGAAAATTCCTGCCCAATTGATTACTAGCAATCAAGAAATCACCTGGAAAAAATAAAATTTCTGAGGTGTCTAATTTTGTGCTGGTGTTGTAGTGCAGGTAATGGCCTTCGTAAGCTCGACTACTTGTTTGGTAGTTGCTAATGGTTTGCTGCGCAACTTGCAGTTTGGTTTCCTTTTTAAATGTGTCTAATTTGATTCCGTTTAGTTGAAGCATTTTGGCAACTTCTTTGTATGCTGCTGGGAGATAGTAAAACGCTGGAATTATGGCGCTATCGCTTGCTTGGTAATTGTTGAAGTAAGCAATATTCTTTTCGAATGGTTTTTCTGTATTGTAAAAAAGTCTTTCCTTGCCAGTTACTTCCGATGTTTTGTACTCGTAAGTATAGCCCTTAAACCAGATGCTATCTCCTTTCGTTTTGTCGAGTTTATGGTTGAAAGTTATGGATTTTGATAGGAGCATCGCCTTTTCTGCCTCCAGTTTTGCTGATTTAAGCTGATCTACATTTCTATGCATTATTTGAATTGCACCTTCCAAAAAATGATAAGTTGCCCAAACTCTTGGGGTGTAGGCTTTTAGCATATGGGTTTCTATGGTGTAACCGATGGTGTTGAAAAGTGCTGCATATCCAGTTGCATATCTCGGACTTTCTAAGAAACCTAGGATACCGTTGTCTGGAAACTCATCATCACTATTCACATAAGGCACCATTGGGAAGCCCTTTTGTGAAAGATGATTTAGTAATTCTGGTGTAAACAGATTTGTGGTTATTTTGGCTAATTCGGGCGCTAATTTATCTTTTTGAGTTTCGATATAGGTTATAACATGCTGATAATCTGCGCCATTGCTTGTGTGGGTGTCAATCAGTATATTGGGTTTCCATGATGTGAAAATCTTAGCAAAGCTTTTAGCATTTTCAGTATCGAGTTTAATAAAATCTCGGTTAAGATCTCTGTTTTGGGCATTTCCTCGGAATCCATAAGCTTCGGGCCCGTTTTGATTTGCCCGTGTTGGTTTGCCTCTGCGTTGCATGCCATCCACATTATAAACAGGAATTATTACCAAGGAAACCTGATCGAGTAAGTTTTTAAGATTAGGCTTTTGAACTAGATCTCTTGCCAACATCATGCTTGCATCGATTCCTTCAGGTTCGCCAGGGTGGATTCCATTGTTTATAAAAAGAATTAGCCTACCAGTTGCTTTTATTTTTTCGGGTGATGTAAGGCCGTTTTTATCAACAATTACGGTATGTAAAGGCAAACCGATGTCTGTTAAGCCAGCTTCGATTAATGAAATTTCCTTGTGCTTTGAAGCTAATTCCTTATAAAAGCTGATACATTCTTGGTAAGTGGTTGTTTGATTTCCATTTCCCAACTCAAAGGGAGTTTTTTGTGCAAATAATTGAATAGGAATTGTAGTGAGTGAAAAAAGAAAAAGGGCACAATATTTCATCATGCCCTAAATAAGTGAATTTCTAAAGATTCTGCAACAAAAATATATCAGCAGCAAAATTTTAAACTCGA
>DAIRTB010000281.1:0-799 GCA_036804105.1 Bacteroidota bacterium
TTCATTTTTGGTGAGCCCTCATTTTACAGAAATAAAGCATCTGTTTCTTCGGAAGAATTAAAAATGTTTGCTCCAAACAGTGTCATTTTACCCGAATCGTTTGCTGGTTTCGAAAGCAAAGAGATTAATGTTTATAGAAGACAGTTTGCAACAACCTTGTTGGCAGGTTTTGATATTCTCAACAAAAGCAAATCAAGCTTTTTTAAACATAAAACTCTACGGGTTGGTTTGTTATTCAATAGTCAAAACTTTTTAGGTGCAGCATATGCTAACACCAACAGATTTGCAGTAGATACCTTATTGATTTCAGGCACAAACGACAAAATACCTATTGATTCTGTTATCAACACCCAGTACAATTTAATTTACAGTTCATTTCAGTTGGGGTTCGATGCTTCTTTAATAATAAAATCTCCGCCTGAAAAATGGGTTTCTTTTTATGGCGGTATTGGTTTCTCAGCAGCCAAATCAGTTTATTCGTTTGTAGAAACTGGATATGATTATGAGGCCAGATTGAAATTCCAAGGGTTCCAAGGGCCAGATTTTATTAGAGATTCTAGTTCAAGCAGCAAAAGGGTAGGAGTAAGTGAAGAATTAAAAGCAAGTTCTAGTACAAGCTTTGCAGTTTATGCTCCTTTAGGAGTGAATATAAAATTAACAAATCAGGGTGATTATCTAAGTAAATTGCATTTATTCTATGAGCTAAGGGTTGGCATTTCAACAACGCTAATCAGCAATTACGGCTTTTCTTCTGGGGCTTTTTTGCGCAATGGGGTTGGTTTGAGATATAGTCTAAATT
>DAIRTB010000281.1:809-3869 GCA_036804105.1 Bacteroidota bacterium
ATTAAGTCAATTTCCCATTCTCAGTTATGGGCTTTCTCCATCCTACCTAAAGAAAATCTATTGTTTTTTCGCCTTATCGTTGTAACTTGCAGCCCAAATTAATAGCACATCATGTCAGTATTGGTAAACAAAAATTCGAAAGTAATTGTACAAGGTTTTACAGGTAGCGAAGGCTCCTTTCATGCAGGCCAAATGATAGAGTATGGTACCGCCGTTGTGGGTGGCGTAACTCCTGGAAAAGGCGGCCAAACGCATTTAGACCGTCCTGTTTTTAACACCGTTGCAGAGGCAGTAACCTCAACTGGAGCAAATGTTTCCATTATTTTTGTTCCACCAGCTTTCGCTGCAGATGCCATTATGGAAGCCGCAGATGCTGGTATCAAAGTTATTGTTTGTATTACAGAAGGTATTCCTACCAAAGATATGATCTACGCAAAAGAATATCTTAAAGGTAAAGAAGTTAGATTAATCGGACCAAACTGCCCAGGTGTTATCACCCCAGGTGAAGCTAAAGTTGGTATTATGCCAGGTTTTGTTTTCAAAGCAGGTAGAGTTGGTATCGTTTCTAAATCGGGTACACTTACGTACGAAGCTGCCGATCAAATTGTTAAAGCTGGTTTAGGTATTTCAACTGCCATCGGAATTGGTGGAGACCCAATTATTGGTACTTCAACCAAAGAAGCTTTAGAACTTTTGGTTAACGATCCAGCAACAGATGCCGTTATTATGATTGGAGAAATTGGTGGTGGTATGGAAGCAGAAGCTGCTAATTGGTACAAAGCAAGTGGAAGTAGCAAGCCAGTTGTAGGCTTTATTGCAGGTCAAACAGCACCTCCAGGCAGAAGAATGGGTCACGCTGGTGCTATTGTTGGTGGCGAAGACGACACTGCTGAAGCAAAAATGCGTATTATGGCAGCTTGCGGAATTAACGTAGTTGCATCGCCAGCGGAAATTGGTAAGAAAATGGCCGAGGTTTTGGCTCAATTGGCTTAAGGTCAAGAAAATATACTAGAAGTTTAGTTTAATCACTTAATCGGTAATTATGTTGTTGAAAGACAAAGTAAGTTTAATTACAGGTGCCACAAGAGGCATTGGTAAAGGTATTGCATTGAAATTTGCTCAAGAGGGTGCGCATGTAGCATTTACGTATGTATCGTCTGATCAGAAAGCAATTGAGTTGGAAAACGAGTTGAAAAGCTTTGGTGTAAACGCCAAAGGTTACAAATCGGATGCCGCCAATTTCGAAGCAGTAGAAACACTTATCAACAATATAGTTACCGATTTCGGTGGTTTAGAAATCGTGGTTAACAACGCTGGCATTACCAAAGACACCCTTTTACTTCGCATGAGCGAAGAACAATGGGATTCTGTAATGGATACCAATTTGAAATCGGTTTTCAATGTAACCAAGCACGCTGCAAAGGTTTTGTTGAAAGCTAGAAAAGGCTCTATAATCAACATGAGTTCTGTAGTTGGCAGAGATGGTAACGCTGGACAAGGCAACTACGCAGCATCGAAAGCTGGAATTTTAGGCTTTACCCAAGCCATTGCAAAAGAATTGGGTTCAAGAAATATTCGGGTTAACGCCATTGCGCCAGGTTTTATTCAAACTGAGATGACCGAGGCATTAGACCCCAAAACGATTGAGTCTTGGAATCAGTTAATTCCATTAAAGCGTGGCGGATCAGTTGAAGACGTTGCCAATCTTGCCGTTTTCCTAGCATCAGACGCTTCTGCCTACATTACAGGGCAAACCATAAACGTTTGCGGCGGATTGCAAATGCGTTAAATTTAATGCCGATGCACTTTTTGCTCTTGTATTGAGTTATACACGTGTTATTTGAATTTCAAGTAATCTTTCTTTAATTTGTTACAAATGAATCAACTTGAAGCATACTCATCAGAAATTAAAGCGCTTTGTGAAAATCACAAAGTAAAAAGCCTGTATGCATTCGGTTCTGTTTTAACAGATAAATACAATAGTGAAAGTGATATTGATTTTATTGTTGATTTTTATGGTGTTGATTTAGAAGATTATGCAGATAACTATTTCGATTTCAAGTTTTCTCTTCAAGATGTTCTACAACGCCCCATCGATTTATTGGAAGAAAAAGCCATAAAGAATCCATATTTTAGGAAATCCATTAACAGTCAACGCAAATTGATTTATGGACAATGATGTGAAATCATGGCTTTATGATATTTGGAAAGCCATTTCCGAGATTGAAAGTTTCTTTTTCGACAGACCGAAAATTTTTTCAGATTATGAAAATGACTTGAGAACAAAACGAGCAGTAGAACGAAATATTGAAATTATTGGTGAAGCCATGAATAGAATTTTGAAAAAAGATGAATTAATCAATATTTCAAACTCTCGGAAATTGGTAGATCTTCGAAATAGGATAATTCATGGATACGATTCTGTATCAGATGATGTAATCTGGGGAATTGTTATTAAACATCTTCCTACGTTAAAAATAGAAATTGAAAATCTTTTAAATGATTAGGGGAAGCATAAAAAGATTCTTAGGATTGAATTTCAAAAAAATTGAGGTTAATGAAACTTATATTTCTAATATTTTGATTAATAGGTTTGTGGGTTTTAACAGTTGTTTCAATCAAAAACAAAATTTTAAATCCATCTTTGGCCTTTAATCCATGAGCGTATTTACATCTTTTTCTGAGTGGTGGTTACTTTTAGTTCCTTTAGCGGGTTTACTTGCTGCGTGGGCGCTTTACTTTTTACCTAAGAAATCGCCGTTTAGCAAGTCGCAGAAATATATTTTAGCAGGATTTCGTTTTCTGTGGACAGCACTTATTGTGCTGCTTTTACTTAATCCGATGCTGAAAACCGAGCAGCGGCAGTTGGAAAACCCAAGTGTGGTTTTTGCTTTCGATAACAGTAAATCTATGGTTGCCGGTGCAGATTCCAGCGAATTCAAGCTTCAACTCGATGACTGGTTAAAAAAGGCCACTGAACAACTAGCAGATAAGGCAACGGTTAATATTGTTGGTTTCGATGCCAACGTAAGAACATCGGCTAACCCAGATTTTTCTGGC
>DAIRTB010000282.1:0-3863 GCA_036804105.1 Bacteroidota bacterium
CAACAACAAGTTGTTAGCAAGTTAATAACACATGTGTATAAACTAACTGATTTTGGAAAATTTGGCCACCGAAATAGCTAAAAATGTTGATAACCTACTAAATTCGAAATTTTTTAAAGGGAGACTAATTAGTTACCCTAATTTTTTTGCAAGTTGTTTTTAGTTTATTCTGTTCAATTAATTCATTCAATTGTTTTTCAATATCTGTAAAGGCAATCTTATTACCACAATCACATAGTTCTAATAATGGATCTTTATCTAAGATTAAATCATTTAATTCAGCAATTGTTGGTGGATTTGGGAGTTTAGAATAAACTTCATAATTCATTTTCAAGAAAGCCACATTTTTATTTATTCCCCTTATATCGAGTAAATATCCGTTTTTTAGAACAATAGGAAGCGGAAATCCGCCGTCTATTATAATATCCTTTGGATGAGGGTAAGAAATTATTTCAGTGCCTTCATCATTCAGCAAAATGGGAACGAGGCTTTCATAATCGCCTTTAGTTTTGTAGACGAAAGCTCTTGGTCCTGAAGTAAATTGTGGTGAAAATGTAGCAACAGTTTCTTTTGGTTCTTCGGAAACCTTTGTTTTTGATTTACAAGCAATCATAATTCCGAAAAGTATGACTAAGAAATACCTCATTTCTGTATAGTAACCTTTTTGGTAATAATTCCATTCGAGGTAGAAATTCTAATAAGATAAATTCCATTTGGGTAATTATGAACTGGTAAGGTAACGATCTGTTTGTTGGCATCAACCGTTTTAGTAGATAAAACTTGTCCGTGCAAGTTTAGAAGGTTAATATTGGTTGGCAAATTGATTTCATTACCAAAGTCTATTTGGAAATTATCTTTTGTAGGGTTTGGAAACACTTTAATATCATGGTTCAGCGTGTTTTCTGAAACACTCACATTTCCTGTTCTGGTGATTATCATATCCAACAAATATGTACCTTTTTCTCCAGCAAAAAACGGTGCAACATGGTAGTAAACTGTCCCTCCATTAAAAACATTTATTGGCCCGCTCATTACATCATCGAAGGCTGATGACCAATTTACGCCATCTAAAGAATAAGAGAATAGCGCATCTCCAGTATAAACTATACCGTTGCCGCTATTATAAGAATCGTGAAGTCTGGCATTGATAGAATAATTGTAGCCTGGTGATAGCTGTATTTTGTAATAATCGTTATCGGTTCTAATATGTAGGTTCGATCCCACCGTATTTCTTGTTGCCGTATTTGCAGCAAATGAAACTGGTAAGGTGTAGGCCTGAGCAATTGTATTGTTCACTTCGTAAGGATCAGGAGCTATATTTGCAGATTGAACAATTACCGTTATCGGATTTATGAATGTTGAAGTAGAACCAGTTAGCTGCCAATTTGGGCTATTATTTGGTTTATGTGAAACTGCTAAAAGATAGGTTCCAGGACTAGCCGTTATTGCATTATTAAAGGTTAAAAATGGAGCTAAATAAGTGTTATTAGGTGGTAAACCAGTGCTTTCGTTATATGAACCTATAGTTTGAGCAAATGTTCCATCGAGGTTGTAGAGGACTACATCGAACAAACCATAAAAGGTTGTTGAGCTGGCATTGAGAATGTTTAAATTTACCGATGCTGTTTGACCTTGTGTTAAAGTTGTTCCAGGACTAACCAAAATTGTTGAATTCAATCTAATACTATTGGTGTTTACAACAGTTATCTGAGTGGAGTTAACATAACCGCTATTGTTGGAAACCAGAACCCAGTTTCCTCCAGTTGGCCTATAAAAAATTCTTATGGTATAAGTTCCTGGCAGCATACTAAATAATCCAGAATTACTAAAAACTAAATTGTTTGAATATACATAACCGCCCTGTAAAGTGTAGCCTGATAGAATTTGAACATAATCAATAAAGGTACCTTGGCTATTGAATACTGCAGCACTGTAATCGCCATTAAAGGTATTTGTGCCTAAATTAGCAATATTTGTGGTGATGGAAAATGGTGCACCATATGCTATTGTTGATGCTGATGGAATTACCGAGTTGAATAACCCCAAATTGTTTGTTATTGAACCACCTGTAGTTGGGGGTTCAATACCAATAAGCGCCTGATGCCCGCTGTTATAACCACCAGAACCACCGCCAGTTCCTGTGCCGCTAGGGTTTAATGCATTAATTGAAAAATATCCATCATAAGCTCCACCCCAGCCCCAGTTAAAATGGAAGAAATTGTTATTGTCATAACCATCGCATACGAAAGCGTGCCCCCCACCTGAACCAAATCCTGCATATAAAATAGGTCTTCCAGCATTTAACTCAGCCTTTAATAAGTTAATCCATTGAGTTTGATTATAATTTACTCTCTGTACCCCTTGCATGGTGTTTTTATAGCCGAAATATGTCTTCATGGCATATTCTGAGCAATTCTGAATCGGACTCATAGCAGAAATTACATAGGCGCCACTCACTTGCGGACTGTAATCCATATTTACACTTATACCACAATGCAGCATTAATGTTGCTATTGCTGTATTGCTACCAAATATAGAATTTGGCATAGAAGCCCAATTATAGGTTGTACTTCCGAAGTTGGACGATAATGTTCCATATGTTGAATGATTGTAAGAATGAAATCCAGAACCTGTAGCAGGATAATTCCAGAACTTCATTATTTGGGCCATCGCAGTAGCCACACATCCTGTAACTGAACCTCCAGGGCAAAGGGCATTATAAAAGGGATTCTGATTCCATTGCGCTTGAACAAGAGGATTTACCGTTAAAACCGAGGTTGGTGAGGTAGAATTGCCTCCATTTTTGAGAAAATTCCATTCAGATGTAATTTCTTCTGTTGCCGGAATTTGATTTTCAATTACATCTCTTATTTGAGTTTTATACTCCTCTAATATTTTTTTTGCGTTATTTGGAATATTATTGGGGTGGAAATTGCCTTGATCTGAGTAAGCTAAGATTGGAGTAACTTGATCGTCGCCCGAAACAATGATATACCCAAAATATGAAACATTAAAAACATAGAAAAATGTTCTTTGGTTTGGTTCATTTATTCTAGGAGCAAGATTTGAAGTAAATCCTATTTCATATGCTAGGTTTAGGTTGTTAGCACCAATTAATTGCTGTGAATTGGTTTTAGTATTTAGAAAAGTTTGACCAACAATTTTGGCAGTTTGTTCATTAATATGTTTTGCATGTGTAAAAATGCATAGCAACATGAGAATTGTAGAAAAAAGTAATTGTTTTTTCATATCTGGTTATTTGAAAGGGTTAGGGCTTATTTGTTTGTTATTGAGTATTTTAAGAGTTAAGGTGTTAATTAAATTAAGCTTTCAGTTTTTAACAGTTTGCGCTTTTTTAAAATTTCTATTACACAGTAAATCTAGCACTATACTTTAAATTTTGCAAAAAAATGGATGTTAAATTTCTGCTTTCTCTTATTGTAGGATTAAGAATTGTGTGGCATTTAGAATTCCAATCCATTTTCTTAAACAATTTTTAACTCATAAACTTCTCTGCTATCATAAGTGGCCGCATGATGTAGCGCTTTTTACTAACATGTCCAAGTTGTCTGGTAAGGATATTATTAAGTGTTTTTACAGTTTCGAGTATGTATTTCCCCTTATTCAGCATCACACATTCAGCTCGAACAGACATTGCAGCGTCTGTAATTTCGCTTCTGGTGGCAATGCCCTCTTTATTAAGGTTTTCTAAAACCTGTGTTGCCCAAATTACTGGGGTGTGTGCTGCCTCACAAATCCACAGAATCTCTTGTTGAATTTCACTTAATCGCTCAAAACCTATTTCAACTGCCAGATCTCCTCGAGCAATCATCACCCCAATTTTATTCCTGACCATTCCTTCG
>DAIRTB010000283.1:0-3859 GCA_036804105.1 Bacteroidota bacterium
GCTTAGGTTAGAATTTAATGCGAATACGGCTGTTCGTTTCGACGAACCGTTTGGTGCAATTGATACGGACGAAAAGCGTGATACCATTATTCAAAACATAAAGAATTTTGGTCGTCCATTAAATTACCAGCACAATGCAAATATAAATTACAACTTGCCATTCAATAAAATTAAACTATTGAATTGGATTAACGGCTCTTATGCATACGGCTTTACCTACAACTGGACTGCTGCACCGCTTGCAGCAGATTCATTGGGAAATAACATTCAAAATGCTCAAAATCATAGGATTAATGGGCAATTGAATCTTGTTGGCTTGTATAATAAGATTGATTATTTGAAACGTATCAATGCAAATCAGCCCTCTAAAAAAAGAGAAGAAGCCCAAAAAGCACTTAATTCAAACAAAAAGGCTAAGCCTGAAAAAGAAGTTATTTTAGATCAGTTCAAACAAAAAATTGGCGAACAAGACAAAAAGAAAAAAGAAGTAGACCCAGACGAGTTACCCATAAATTATGGTGAAGAAATTCTAAGAAAAACGCTTCGGGCTATGATGGCGCTAAGAAACATAAGCGTTTCGGTAGCCACAAACGATGGATTGTTTTTACCGGGCTTCTTACCAGAGCCAAACATTCTTGGAAATAATTTAGATAGAAACGCACCTGGCTGGGGTTTTGTTACGGGATCGCAAAGAGACCCGAGAACATTCCAAAATATTCAAGATCTTATAAGTTTAGATACCAATATGAACCAATTGTTGGTTCAAACCAAGAGCATCAACTTAAATTTGAGAGCCGTAATCGAGCCTATTCAAGATTTTAGAATTGAGTTAAATGCCACAAGAGTTCAGTCTACTAGAAATCAAGATTTGTTTAGAGCCGATGAAAATGGCTTTATCCGTTCGTTCAATCCTGTAGAATCTGGAAACTTTTCAATCTCCATAATTTCGCTCCGCACAGCTTTCGAAAAAGTAAACCGAGATTTTACACAATCTGATTATTTATTCTCTGAGGTGTTTAGAAACTTTGAAGATAGCAGATTTGAAATTGCCAACAGGCTTAAAAACGAAAATCCAAATTCTGGCCCAGTGGGCATAAAAGATTCTATTTATCCGCTGGGTTATTCAAGAAAAGCACAGGATGTATTAATCCCAGCATTTTTAGCAGCTTATACTGGTGCTAACCCAGCCACGGTAAATCTGAATCCATTCCCAATTATACCGCTTCCAAACTGGAGAATAACGTATACCGGCTTAAATAAGATTGGGGCATTGAAAGATATCTTCTCCAATTTCACCATTTCGCATAGCTACAGGTCTACCTATAGCATGAACAACTTCATTACCAACCTTCAATACGAAGAAACCAATGGAGCTCCTAGCAAAATAGATCAACAGCGAAGTGGAGACTTCTTCCCTAAATTTATGATTGGTCAAATAACCATTCAAGAACAGATGGCGCCTTTAATTGGTGTTGACTTTACCACAACCAACAACATAATTGGCAGAATTGATTATGCTAGAGACAGAAGCATGACGCTTAGTTTACTAAACAACAGACTTACTGAAATTCGAAATACAGATTTTACCATTGGTGCTGGTTATAGAATTAATGGTAGCAAACTGCCTTTCACCATTAATGGAAAACCACTTGAAAACGATATTAATTTCCGCTTTGATTTTACCATAAGAGATGGCTTCTCGCTATTAAGAGATGTTGATGGCGAAATTCCACTACCTTCTGGTGGTATGCGTACGGTTTCTATAAGACCCAATATTGATTACATGATAAATGATAGGATTAATATCCGGTTCTTTTTAGATAGAATGGCAAATAGGCCTGTTATTTCAACAACCTTCCCGAACTCAACCACAAATGGAGGTTTTTCAATAAGATTTACCTTGGCCTCATAAATTTAATACAAAAACCTTTTTTTAAACTATTTTTGAGCAAATTAAGTACAAATGAATATTCCACAAGATTTACTTTACACCAAAGAACACGAATGGGTAAAAGTTGATGGCGATGTTGCCACCGTAGGTATCACTGATTATGCTCAAGGCGAATTGGGTGACATTGTTTTTGTTGAAATTGAAACAGAAGGTGAGACACTAGAGGTTGAGTCCGTTTTTGGAACAGTTGAAGCAGTAAAAACGGTTTCTGATTTATTTATGCCACTTTCTGGCGAAGTTATTGAAGTGAATAAGGATCTAGAAGGTACACCAGAAAGTATTAATTCTGATCCGTACAATTCTGGGTGGATGATTAAAATAAAATTAAGCAATCCCGCAGAAGTGAATAATTTACTCAGTGCTGCTGGGTATGCTGAACAAATTGGTGCATAATAATTATGAGTAGCAGCGCATTAAGAACCAAATTTTTTTGGTTTATGTTGCCTGCTTTCCTTTGGGCACTGCTTATTTTAGTGTTAATTGGAATTCCTAGTTATGCAGTTCCAGTAACCGATTTACGTTCTTTATTGAGTTTAGACAAAATGGTTCATGCTTCCATTTTTGCTGTGCTGATGTTTCTTTTGATGCAAGGCATGCAGAAACAGCAGCTTGTAGGTTATTTGCGTTTTAATTCTGCGTTTTATTCGCTTTTTTTTTGTTTTTTTTACAGCGGGTTAACAGAAATTTTGCAAGATTTGTTGTTCATTCAAAGAGAGGCCGATATAATAGATTTTATTGCCAATACAATTGGCTCAATTTTTGGACTATTAATTTTTAGAATAATTTTTAAACAAACAGAGATATGGAGTTAAAGAAAAATCCGGATGTCGATCTTAATAACAAGTCGGGCACCTTTTTAATGATTGGATTCGTAGTAACCCTTGGGTTAGTTTTACTAGCATTTACTTGGGCAAAAACCGAAGCTGAAGTAAAAGGATTTGGAGAATTAAAAGTTGAAGCAGAGGTTGAAATGGAGATTCCACCTTCAAAACAAGAGTTTACACCACCGCCACCACCGCCTGTTCCTGTTTTAACAGTTGTTGAAGACAATACCGTGTTGGATGAAACTCCTTTAGAATCTACTGAGGTAGACGAAAACACCAGAATAGAAGCCCCAACTATTGTTGAACCAGAGGCAGAAGCTGCTGAACCAGAAATTTTCTTAATTGTTGAAGACATGCCTTCTTTTCCAGGTGGAGAAGCTAAAATGATGGAGTTTATGGCAAAAAATACCAAATTCCCAACCATGGCACGTGAAAACGGCATTACTGGTGTGGTAATTGTAAACTTTGTGATCGATGAAAAAGGAAACATCCAAAATCCTACAGTACTCAGAGGTATTGGTGGTGGTTGCGATGAAGAAGCAATTAGAGTATTGAAAATGATGCCACAATGGTCTCCAGGAAAACAAAGAGGCCAACCTGTAAAAGTATCTTACAACTTACCTTTCCGCTTTATTTTGAAATAATCTGGAACTGATTCAACAAAAAACCTCGCAATTTGCGAGGTTTTTTGTTTTTATAGAGATTTTTACCAACTATTCTCAATCAGATTTCAAAAACTCAATATTCCGCTCTAAACCCTTAAAACCAGTACGCTTAACAGCAGATTTTTTAAATAGCTTGCCAAAAACTTCCGCATTTAGATTTTCCCAATCTGCTTTGCTCATTTGTATTAAATCAGGATGCGGAGCAAATGCAGTTTCTTGATTTGGTTTCGAAAATCGATTCCATGGGCATACTTCCTGACAGATATCACAACCGAACATCCAATTATCAAATTTTCCTTTCATTTCGGTTGGAATGGCATCTCTTAATTCGATAGTGAAATAGCTGATGCATTTACTTCCATCAACTTCGAAAGGGGTAATGGCATCTGTTGGGCAAGCGTCTATGCATCTGGTGCATG
>DAIRTB010000284.1:0-3848 GCA_036804105.1 Bacteroidota bacterium
CGATAGATGGTTCCTCGATAGAGTTTGCACGCACATGATGGCCTACGAAGGCGATGGTCAGTTCTATTTCTTCGAAGGAAATTATTCTGATTACGAAGAGAATTACAAAAAACGAGTGGGCGATAGCTTCATCAAGAAGAAAAAATATCGTGACCTTCAAGGTAAAGCAACTAGATAATAATTATTCATTACAACCCAAAGCGCCAAGTTTGTTTAAATTTGGCGCTTTACATTTTATAAAACCAATGGACATTACTTTTCAGCATAACCCCGTAGTAAGAAAATATTTACCAAAAGATTTTTTGTTGGTCGATGCAAGTCAGCTTAACCCATACTTTACCGATCTAGAAAACCGTGAGCTGCTAGATTTCGGTGTCTATCAACAATTTCTGATGGATGTTTCCGAGCTCGATGCTTTCTTAGAGGAGGATATGGCTTGGCGCTACATTCGCATGACCTGCGATACCGCTAACGAAGATCATAGAAAAGCTTACCAATTCTTTGTAGAAGAAGTTTTTCCGCTTTCGGCCCCTGTTTTCAATCGCATCAACCAAAAGATTGTTGGAAGTTCATTCGCAGAACAATTGGGTGAAGAATATCATCAATACCTAAAAAAAATGGCAGTAAGTATAGAAATTTACCGAGAAGAGAATATTCCCATCCAAACAGAATTGCAGAATTTGGCTGCCAAATACGGACAAATTTCTGGAGCAATGTCAGTTGAGCACGATGGTAAGGAACTTACTTTACAGCAAGCATCCCAATTTCTCAAAGATAAAAACAGGGATTTACGTGCCGAAGTTTATGCTAAAATAGCGAATAGGAGGGCGGAAAACAGAGCAGAATTAAATCAATTGCTCGATAAAATGATTCAGCTCAGGCATCAACTTGCGCTAAATGCGGGCTTCGAAAACTATGTAGATTACCGCTTTAAAGAGCTTAGCCGTTTCGATTACACACCAGAAGATTGCGAGAAATTCCACGATGCCATTGAAGTTGCCGTTGTGCCTTTGGTGAATAAAATGTTGCAAGAGCGCAAGAAAACCATGGCCTTAGACGTGCTCAGACCTTGGGATTTAAAAGTTGAGCCAGATGGCAAACCAAAACTTGAGCCGTTTAAAGATGGAATAGAATTGATTGAAAAATCTATTGAAACCTTCAGCAAGCTTCATCCGTATTTAGGTTCATGTCTTAAAAAGATGGACGAATTAAAGCATTTCGATTTAGAAGCACGATTGGGCAAAGCACCAGGTGGATATAATTATCCGCTTGCAGAAACAGGTGCGCCGTTTATTTTTATGAACTCTGCTGGAAGTCTTGACGATTTAATCACCATGATGCACGAAGGCGGCCATGCGGTGCATTCGTTTCTAACGCATCAGTTGCCACTATCGGCTTTTAAGCAAGCGCCAACCGAAGTTGCAGAAGTTGCTTCTATGGCCATGGAATTGTTGAGCATGGAAAACTGGAATATCTTTTTCCCGAACGATGAAAATTTGGCTCGAGCTAAGAAAAAGCAATTAGAGCGGTCGATTGGTACTTTACCTTGGATTGCCCAAGTGGATGCTTTTCAGCTTTGGTTATATAGAAATCCAAATCATACCGAAGAAGAAAGAACCTCAAAATGGTTGGAATTAGATGCACGTTTCGGCGGATCAGAGGTTAATTTCGAAGGCTTTGAGCAAACTTTAGCGCATCAATGGCAGGCACAATTGCATATTTACGAAGTTCCTTTTTACTACATAGAATATGGTTTTGCGCAATTGGGTGCTATTTCGGTTTATAAAAATTACAAAGAGAATAGTAGCAAAGGTTTGCAGATGTATTTCGAAGGATTGGCATTGGGAGGTACGAAATCTATTCCAGAAATCTACCATAACATGGGAATAAACTTTGGTGCAGAGGAAGCTTATTTAAAAGAACTTATGTATTTTATTGATGCTCAAATGGTAAATTTAAATTAATATTTGCTCAACCTTTTTTTTTACTTAAATTCGTTAGAATTTTAAAACACATAATTATGAAGAAAACTTTTACATTTTTAAGCATTTTAGCTATGGGTCTATGGGCTGGCAGTGCTTTTACAAACAGCAGTGTTGCCCCTACAAACCACACGGGTGCACCCGGTGAAAGCAATTGTACCAATTGCCATGGCGGAACCTTAAACCCAAATCTAGCTGATGTACAATTATTAAACAATGGAGCAGCTTTTACCGAATATATTCCCGGCACAACATACAATCTAACTTTACGAATTATTGAGCCAGCTCAACGATTTGGTTTTTCTTTGGTGGCTAGAAAAGGTACAGCGCAAGCGGGTCAAATTATTCTGAGTGAACCAAACAGAACCTTTTTGCAAAATGCTAGTTCTAGACAATACATTTCTCATTCAAGCGGCGGAATTATTCCAACAGCAACCAATACAGGTTCCTGGAATTTCCAGTGGACTGCCCCCGTTGTAGGGACAGGAGAAATTGTTATGTATGCTGCTTTAAATGCTGCCAACGGCAATGGCAATACCGCAGGGGATAAAATTTACACTCGTAATTTCCCAATAAATGAATCTAATCCAGCAAGTGCGAAAATAATTTCTTGGAATCCAGGTTTAAATGTTTTTCCAAATCCTGCTGTAAGTTTAGTAAACATCCATTTTGATGTGGATAACAATGATATTTACACTGCATTCTTATTCGATGTTCAAGGCAAAAAAGTAGCTAATGTGTTGAATCAGAATTTAGAGATGGGCACACAAACCATTCAAGTTCCAACAGATAATCTAGCAAAGGGAATGTACTTTTTGCATTTGAGCAACAAAGGCAGAATATTAACCCAAAAGATTGCGGTGAATTAAGTTTTCTCATTTACCAAAAAAACGCCATGCAGTATTTGTATGGCGTTTTTTGGTTTGAGTGTTTTTTAAAGGTCGTTTATTTCGTCTTCACTCAAGTTGGTTGATTTCATTATCAATTCAATTGAGATGCCATTTTTCTTCATCTCTTTGGCTATTTTTAAAGTTGTTTCTAATTTCAATTTGTATTCTGCATCGAATTTTAGAGTCATAGCCATACTAGCACCATAACGGAGGTCTTCAATATGCCTCATGTACAATCTCCTTTCTTCTTCAGACAGATTATCAACTCGCCACAACTCCTTCGCTTTATTTATTCCTTTGGCATTGAAACCAGCTTTAATCTCGTTGTTTTTGAAGTAATAAATCCATTGGTCTAGAGTGTCTTTTGCAACATCGTTAAAGTTATTTACTTTAATCACAAAATATTCAGGAAAGATTTGATAAGGTTCGATTTTGCCGCCTAATAAATCTGTTTGTTTTTTAGATAATTTTAATTTATCAGCAATATGCATTCCTATAAAATCGGTTTTCCCATGATAGATATAATCTTCTCCTTGACCTAAATCGAAATAAACAATGTTTATAGAATAGACTTTCTTTACGTTTTTGTATGGCTCGCCAATTGAAATATACTCGGTAATAGCTTTTGATGTTCCATATGCCATTCTATGGAAATAGTCATATTCTTGCTCATTCTGGATTTCTATAATTACAAGCTCATCTTTTGAGTTTTTTACCATAATATCAACCCGATTAAATTTATCGGTGTTGGTTATTTGGTTACTTTCACTTTCTATAATAGATTGAATGGAAATATCTTCCTTCAGTAATTCAGCAAGGAAGCCTTCTAAAACTGTAAAATCAGCTTTATTCCTAAGCAATCTTTTAACTGCCCAATCAAATCTAATTAAGTTTTTGTTTCCCATATTGAAATGCAAATTTAAGTGTTTTTGAAAAAATGGCTGCACTTAATTAAATGATTAATAATCAGGGTCAA
>DAIRTB010000285.1:0-3844 GCA_036804105.1 Bacteroidota bacterium
TAAAATCCTGTCTATCTTTTAATCACTTTATTTTTGTTCAAAAAGGGCAGACGATGTGACGCCCCAATTACCTATTCACCACAATCTTATACGTCTTACCATCCACAATCTGGATGAAATACATGCCATTGGCAAGGTTGCTTAAATCTAATGTGCCTTGAGATTCGAACAAGATTCCTGTGCTAATTCTTTTCCCGGTAATGTTGAAGATTTGGTAGGTATGTCTACCTGCTTCTTTCATTTGGTAATTTAATAATCCTGTATTAGTTGGATTTGGAAAGAAGTTGATTTCTGGCTTCGGTTTTAATTCTTGTGTTCTTAAAGGATAGCCGCAAGAGGGAAATAACTGATTAGCATACCAAAACTTTATTCTGTCAATATCGTGGTTATACAACTGATTTACAGAACCATAAGCTCCACCACTACCTCGTGAGTATATTATGGCCATTTCTAGATTTTGAGTTTGGTTTGGAACGAAAGTGAAAGGCCCAAATGAGGCTAGATTTCTTCTGTCACCTGGTGCGCCACTACCACCACATGTATCTCCTATCCCCCATGGTGGAAGCAATATTGGATTTGAAGGAGTACCTCCAACGCCATAGCCAATGGAGTCTGAAGAGCCTGGCAGCATAAATTTTGCTGGAATAGTACTCGTACAAAAAGTAGGATTAACCGGATGTCTATAACCTGTACCTCCGTAGGTTATGGGTGTTCCATCTCTCCATTCACTTTTAAGATAATGGTAGGCATCGCTACCATTTACAGGATTACCCATAACTGAAGCGTCATTAGCAAAATAAACATGTCCAGACATTGCAATTCTTTCATTCGGCTCGTCTGTAATTCCATTTCTATCATTATCAATTCCATCATTTAAATCTGCTGAAGGGCCATTTAATAGCGTAAATCCTAAGGCAGACATCCGATTTCCAGGATTACCAAAAGTTGCATCCAATGTAAACCATGTGCTTTTATCAACAAAGCAACCTACAATATCATCTACAGAATTACCCAAATCCACATCAGCAAAATTACCAATGTAGGTATCAGTGTAGGTATTGTTAGATCTGTTTTGGATATCAAAATTTAAAAAGGTGGTGTAGTTGAGCACAGTATCTGCACCACTTAAAATGCTGCAAGCATAAGCGTAGGCACTTACCCTAATTTCAACGCCCAAAGAAGTAGTATCTCCTAAGTTTCTATTCGGGCGGGCATCGTTATAAACCCACCAAAGCATTTTGTCGCCTTTAATAAGTGGATAATCGCCATCCATTGGGTTGTAAATATTATCATTATTTACATCCACAAAAGGTGCCAGCTTTTCAGTTGAATTTGGTCTGTTGCCAGGCCATTCTAAAATATCTTTTGGAATCTGAAAACTGCCATTGGCTATATTTCCATTCGCAAACGCTATTTGGAAATCTTGAATTTGATATTTAGTTACCTCCCAAATTCTATTAAATTTTGGTGCTGTTAACGTATCTAAAGCCGCACCTGAATTTAGTAAACCTGAAATGAAATTAAAGCCAAGAGTAGAAGCTTCTCTATAGGTCTGAGCAGAAATGTGTAGGTTATTGTTTTGATCTTTTCCACCAATCCACAATGACTTGGCAAAAATTGCAGGAGTCATTTCACTTTTAGGAACTTTATAACCCGCATAAAACTGTTGATCTCCATACATAAAAAAATCGCCCTGCTGATTATATGTTGCACTTACATTATTAATGTCGAGTTTTTTAATGTTTTCATTTGATTGAGCTACAGATCTAAATTTTTCAAAATCTAAAAAGAAACCAGCTGAGTTTGGGAATTTCGATGCAGAGATAAAAAATAACTGATTAGCCTCCGTTAATAAGCGACTAAAACTTCCACCTAGTTCGTTTCTGCCAATATAAATATCATTTTGTTTAATTCTACAAAGGCTAACACCAGCAATTGGATAGCAAAGAATAATGCTAGAATCTTGCAAATTTCTTTCAAGAATTGATACCCAACTAGGCCTAAACGACCAAATAGATACTAAAATATAGTTTATTGAACCATTGGCTTCAATTTTTATTATTGAATCTATTGTCGGGGAAACAGCATAGATTTCTCCATTGAAACCTAAAACCGCATTTCGTATTCTGGTAGATAAAATATTGAAACCACTGATCTGGTTATTGGTTAATTTATAAAGTTGACCAGCTTTTGTAGTGAAAATCATTGTACTGCCTAGGCTATTGGAAGTAGTAATTGTATCGTTTAAAATGCTTGAGTTTCCAGAATAATACCGTGTAAGGGTGACGCCATCGTAAATAAACAAACCTTGATTTGATGCAATAGCCAAGTTCCCATTAAAGTCTGTAATTTTATTTATTTGAATTCCCGAATAGAGCAAATTTAAATTTACATGTTGAAATCCAATACTTAACTTTTTTGATATCCATCCATTGTTGAAGGCTATCCAAACTTCGTTGCCTTGCTTACACATTGATCTTATATTGTTCGTGCCTACAGGAGAGTTCATGAAATTTATGGTGTCAAATAACACTGGATTATTAAGATTTACAGAAACCAAACTCCTGTTATTATATGCCAGCAAAACCTGAGTAGGGGTTTCTAAAACAGCATCCATAAGAAATGCAAATTGATATTGACCCGCAGAACCGAAATTGAAATTAGTAATTTCAGTGTTCTGAGAATAGCTGCTGCCGATGCAACCAATAAACATAAAGAAGTAGAGTAGCTTTTTCATGGCGTTTATTTTTACCAAACTTAAGGTTTTCAAGTTGCAATCCAATAATACATTTTAATATTTTACAATATTATGACAATTGGGGTATTGGGGTTCTATTAATCAGGGCGATCACGTAGGATCGCCACCACGGTTCTCCCCAACGTATTTTTTTCTTTTTTGGCGATGTTTTGCCGTGCTGTGCGAACATTTGCCGTATTTTGTAAAATATGAACGCTCGTTTAAATCAGCTGCTTGCGATGCTATCTGCTCAGCCGGATGCAACTTTTTTACTTTATGCAATTGCTACAGAATATAAATCGGCTGGTTTATACAAAGATGCAGCCCAGTATTTCACTAAAACCTTAGAAATTGATGCGCAATACCTAGCCGCTTACTATCATTATGGAAAAGTGTTAGAACTTTTAGACGAAAAAGCGCTTGCCGCTGAAATATACCTACAAGGCATTGAAGTAGCTAAGCAACAAAAAGATATGAAGACTTTTCATGAGATTGGACTAGCTTATGAAAACCTTACGGGCATAGATTACGAAGACTCGTAAAATTGCCCCTTAATTGACTGCTTTTTTGTAGCATTGTTTTTCATTTCAGTTTGTCTAACTTAATTTTACAGGATGCTCCATAAATTACTTCTAAGTGTTTGTTTTCTAGCACTTTCCATTGTACTAAAAGGCCAGACATCGTCTACAATAAAAGGAACCGTTAGAGATGCAATAAGCGGTGAGCCGCTTGTAGGTGTCAATCTTACTTACGGCCCAACTTCAGGATTTACAAGCAATGGAAAAGGTCAGTTCGAACAAAAGTTAGTGGCTGGTAATTATACATTAACTGTGAGCTACTTGGGTTATTTGCCTCAAGAAATAACAGTTTCTGTAAAACCTGACGAAGTGAAAACGCTCAATATTAGACTAACTCCATCTATAAATGAGATGAAACAGGTGGTTGTCTCGGCAGGGAAATATGAGCAAGATATCAAACAAGTTACGGTATCAATGGAACTGATTAAACCCACCCAATTAACCAACAACAACTCCATTAATGTGGATGATGCTTTAAACCGAGTTTCGGGTTTGGTAATTGTAAAAGGTCAAGCGAATATTCGTTCTA
>DAIRTB010000286.1:0-3840 GCA_036804105.1 Bacteroidota bacterium
GCATCTGTAATTTCGCTTCGTGTTGCAATGCCTTCTTTGTTGAGGTTTTCTAAAACCTGTGTGGCCCAAATTACCGGCGTGTGTGCTGCTTCACAAATCCATAAAATCTCTTGTTGAATTTCACTCAATCGTTCAAAACCGATTTCAACCGCCAAATCACCTCGAGCTATCATCACCCCAAAAGAAGCATCTTTCATGCCGTTTAGCAGCAATTGGGGGAGTTTATTTACTGCGGACAAGCGCTCAATCTTCAAAATTACTGCTGGTTTATGCTCAGATTCAGTATCTGCTAAAGCTTTTCGCAATGCTTCCATATTCTCTTCGCTTTCCACAAAAGAGAAACCCACTAAATCTGCATATTTACAAACAAAGGGAATATGCTCTCGGTCGGCTTGGGTAAGTGCATCAATTACAAGTTCAGAATCTGGAAGGTTAACTCCTTTCTCTACCTTTAAGTAGGGCTTTTTGTTGGGAATTCTTTGCATTTCTATTACCGCAAAACCATCCCCACACAGAATTATTTTGCCCGAGAATTTGCCATCGTCAAAAAAGATGTTTTCGCCAACTTTTATCATACCCAACAATTCTTCTGGTTGAAGTATGATGGCATCTAACGCATGTAGTTCTTTTTGAATATTCCTTGCAGTTGTTTTATTTGAACAAAGCAGTAGCTGTTGACCGTGAGAAAGTTTTAAAGCACTAACTGATTTTGATTTATAGGGATAAAATTTCTCAACCCTGATTTTCGGACCGCCTAAATCCATGTAGATTTTACAAGAGATTTTTGTCTTCTCTGAAGCGGTGTGCACCAGTTGAATCATTTCCAACCAAATCGAAGGATTGTCGTGCGCACAGTTTATTCGGGCAACAGACATACCTTCTTGTAGGAGACTTGCCATTAAATCGCCATTTAAACTGTTTTCTGCCGATAAGGTAACCATTATGTGTGGTTTTTCTGGGGCCAACATGGGTCCGAGCAGCCTATCAATATGAGATTTTCTAAGCTCAATACTTTTACTATAAGTACATGCTGCTGGACGATGTAAAACTTCCTCATTTGTGAGCCATTTTAATAGCAGTTGAATCTGAGCCAAGGTATAACCTTCGTTGTGCGCAAGTGAACTTAAACCAGAATGCACCAAAAAATCTTGAAGCTGCCTTATTTCTGCGTTTCTCATTACCATGTAATGCAATAGATTAGCACCACTTAAATGGTAGTTTGGATTTAAATTTAGCAAAATGGGCGCTTTCGATTCCTCTAAAGCAATCATTTTGGTTTCAAGATCCCTTAGCATTTTAATAGCCTCTTGGGTAGAAAGTTCAGGCGGTTTGGAAGGTATGGTTTTCATAGAATAATAAAAGCAGTTGTGATTATCAATTTTGTAGTTTAGAAGATTTATGTGGCATGTTCTAAACAATCTTTTTTCATGTAAGGAGATTTGTTTACCACTTAATGTTATCAATATCAAACATCTTGATCATTTCATTGTAAAACTGATCTTTTAGCTTTAAATATTTGTCTCCAATTTCCTTTTGTTTGTGAGAATCTTTCTCATTAGATAAATTTAAAATTAAATTAGCTTGAGAAATAAATAAATCGTAAAATTTATTAGTAAGCATGAATCTTTTAGTAGAAAGTAATTCATATATTTCAGTTAAGGGCACAAGATCGTTGTTAACAATAAAGCCATCAATTTTTGCTCCATTCTTTACCCTATTTAGATTGGTAGATATATTTTCTATTTTAGTTTGTATTTCTTGAATTAATACGTACCTGTCTAATAAAATTCTCTCTTCAAAATTTGATCGCCTTGCTAAATCAAGTTCTAAAATTTTTTTATGTTTATCAAATTGATTTGAGATGGTCTTTTCCGTAACCATTTTTATTAGGTAAATAAAAATTGCACCCAATATTATCAAAAAGACAATAGGTAGTGAGTAATTTGTTAACCAATTAATTATTGTTTCCATTTTGTTACTCTCCTTTTACCTGCTTTTTAAGATTTGAAGATATTGTTTAACCAAAGATAGTAGGATTTTACTTCTTCGTACTACGCATCGCTTTTACTTTGTTTATGGATGGATTGCTTAAATGGTCTTCATATTCTTGAGTTTCCATACCTACAATCGCCACCTGGCCTTCGTGATTGGAATGCACTCCATATCCGTAAGTTTTTGTAAGTGGCGATGCCCTAAAACAGGGTTGCCCTTTTGAGAAAAATGCTTCTTTTGCAGAGGGAATTTCTGCTTCTGTTAAATCTTTTCTTTCTGCATAAATTTTGAAGAATACCTCATCTGATGTGAATTTATAGGGATGGGCTTTCAGCATTTCATACTGCATTTCTGCTACTGATTTACCATTCGATTTAGATGGAGGAATCGTGCCAGAGGTGGCTTTAGTGTATTCGGCAACCTCAATAAATGTATCGAAATAGTTGGTGGTGTGGGTTTTTTCATTTTTCATTTTTTCCAATTTTGAAAAGGTTTTGTGCTTAGACGCCTATCAATTATAGATGTAGAATTCCAATTCTTTGGTGAGTTGCTCAAGTTGTAATCCATATTGAGCAAGTTCAATATTCAGCTCTTTTAAAGTTCCTTTTTTGATGATGAAATCTAGATTTTGTTGAAAACCGGTTTCATTAAAAATAATAATTTGGTAATGTTCGCCAAGATTTTTAGCAAAAGTTTCCATCTCCGCATTAGAAAATATTAGGTGCGTATCATTCTGTCCTGAATGGTTTTCCTCATTCTGATTTAGGGAAACTACTAATTTCTTTTCATCTACAAGTTTAAGTTTATAAACCTCAACCACCTTTTGTTCTATTCTTTCTGTGAGATTCCATGTTTTGAGAAGCGTATCTTTTAATAATGCATTATGTTCGTTCAAATCTAGGTCGTTTAAATTTTTGTAAATCAAGTTGTACTTTTTTTCAACATTGGGAACAGCAATCTGAGATTCTGGTTTTTTAATAATTTTAGAGATAATGGATTTTGGGTGGTTGTTTACATCTGTATATTTCCCCTTAAAAAGTACGTCAAGTGCAAATTTTTCATCGTTGGGTTTCGCCTCTTCTAAAATAAAAGTAAACTGGGAGCTAGTATCTTTTAGTATCTTCAAAACTGACTGAAAATCTAGGGGTGGATTGGTATCTTCTTTATCTTTGGCTATATCAATTTTAGAAACATTTATTGCCTTCTGATTTAAAAAGTCCTCCATCAGTTGATCGGTTAATTCCAATGGAGTTCCAATCCACTTAATAATACCTTTGTTATCAATCAAAACAGTGTGTGGAATTCCTCGAACATTGAAGTTTTTTTCTGTTTTTTTGGTTTGATCTGAGACAACTACGGTTTTAAATTCAATCCGCTCCAGCGTTTTTCTGGTTTTTTCTGGATTTTCATAAGTTAGTGAGAGAAATACGAGATTTTTCTTACTCTTGTATTTTGCTTGCAAAGCATTCAAGTGCGGTACTGCCCCTAAGCAAGGAGCGCACCAAGTTGCCCAAAATTCCAGTACTATATACTTGTTTTCCAAGTTTTTATCGTCTGGAATATTTAAAATATAATCTGTAATGTTAATTTGGGGTGCTTTATCTCCCGGTTTTAGTATCTCTTGGGCCTTTAGGTTTTGTACTAAAAAGACAAACAAGATTAAGAAGTAGCTTTTTTTCATAGCTTTTTTTCAATTCTAGTTTTAGATTAAGCAGGAGAATCCATTTTATTAAATACCTCCACAATCGAATTTAGCGGTTTACTTTTAAATTCTCCCAATCGAAGTGTTATTTTTTCCTTTTGATGTTCAGAAAATTAAGGTTTATACAAATCAAATTTCATCCACCC
>DAIRTB010000287.1:0-3815 GCA_036804105.1 Bacteroidota bacterium
AATGGCTGTTGCCATTTTAGGATTCACATCTTGTGGACCAAACGAAAAAGACAAAACTGCTGCTGAGAAAGCAATTGCAGACTCTACTGCTGCTGCTCAAGCTACAGTTGATTCGATCGCTGCTGCTGAAGCTGCTATGCCAAAAGACATTGTTACAACTGCAATTAATGCCGGTAATTTTCAAACACTTGCAACTGCATTACAAGCTGCAGGTTTAGTAGAAACTTTACAAGGTGCTGGTCCGTTTACTGTATTTGCTCCAACAGATGAGGCTTTCGCTAAATTGCCAGCTGGTACAGTTGAAGATTTATTAAAGCCTGAGAACAAAGAAAAATTAATCTCAATCTTAACCTACCACGTAGTTTCTGGTAAAGTAATGGCTGCTGATGTAGCTGGTATGACCGAAGCCGCTACTGTTAATGGTAAAAAAGCAAAAGTTACTGCTTCTGATGCTGGTGTTATGGTTGACAAATCAAATGTTACAGGAACAGACATCGAAGCTAGCAACGGTGTTATTCACGTAATTGACCAAGTTTTAATGCCATAAGGTATTTAAATTCAAAAAAGGAGCGGGTAGATTTTCTACCCGCTTTTTTATTTGTCCTGATTTTGGTGAGGCTGAAACTTGAACTTCTCATCCTGTTCTATGGCTAGCATAATTTGCTGCATAATCGTTTCAACAGGAGCATTGTAATCAATTTTAAGAGCAGTCTTAAATTTTATGCTAAGTTCAATGCCTCGCTTTTTCATTTTCAAACCCTTTTTATCGAAGCCCCGTCGGAAGCCATCAATTACAATAGGAATAACAGTGGGTTTAGCTTGTTTAATTAAATGAGCGGTGCCCTTTCTTCCAGGTGCAAAAGCTTTCGTAGTACCTTGAGGGAAAGAAATTACCCATCCATCTTTTAGCGCATTGATTATGTTTTCTTGGTCGTTAATATTTACCTCTCGTTTAATTTCTTTGCCTAGTTCTCTCCATGTTCGTTTTATGGGTATTGCACCAACTAAGGAGAAAATCTTTGGTAAAATGCCGCTTTTTTTCATGGTTTCTTCAGCAGCAACGTAGTAAATATTGGTTTTTGGGTGATGTAAATACGATGGGTTTGAAAGATCGGTAAACATTTTATTCTTTGCTGCAAATATGGCGTGCAGCATAGCTATTACATCTCGGTAATAGGTTTGATGATTTGAAACCAAAAGTACATTTTCTTCCGGCAATTCTGCAATTATAAAAGAGCCTTCTACTTTTAATCTGTTGCGCATATTTAAACCGTAATAGGTTAAGTAACCAAATACTGTGTAAAGCAGCTTTTTTAAAATTGCTGGAACTCCAAAAATATCTTTCCCCATTTTAAACGCATTGATTTTGTAAAGATGGGTATAATCTTCAAAAATTGGGCGTTTTGAAAGATTCTTAACCTTATAATATAAGCAAAATTGAAAAGAGTTTGTAAAGTCTAGTTGTTTTTTAATACCCAAGTGGCATCTAAATAAACCATTGAATCAACTGAAATATTTCTTTTAATTGCTTTTTCTTCAATTGCTTTCATCCAATTTACATCTGTTTTAATACTTTGTATAACTTGTTGAATTAAAATTTCTTCTTTCGTTTTATAACTAATGTTCATTTCTTGTGAAAATATCTTGCGAACAACCAGCGGACTTTTAACAACGTAAAACGCTTCATTTGGTAAATTAAAATTTTTCAACCAAATCATTCGGTTTTCTTCGTTCGGATTACGCCAAAAAAAACTATATCCTAGTGGAGATGTAGCCGTATATGCATTTAAAGTTTTGAGACCATATTTCTGAGCTAGTAACATTGCATCTAAATGGTAAACGAAAGATGGTTCGATTATTTTTTCAGGCTCATAAGAAACGATGGAGGCTTTGGGGAGTGCTGAAAATGTGCTATCAAGCGCTGTAATTCTAGACCTGGCAGCATTTAAGCCAGTTGTTTTAAGATAGCTTTTATCAAAGTAATTATCAAACACAATTAAACCCAGTGCACAAGAAAATACCAATAATTTGTGTTTTCGGTTTGAAGAAAACAATTTCGAAAAAACAAAGCTGGTTGCTAAGGCAAAGAAAATGAGCTGTATGTTTATTATTCTGGAGATACATCTCAAGGAACTATAACCAGGGAGGTAGTAGAATGCTGTATATGCCGTAAAGGAATCGAAATTTAGAAAAAGTAAAAAAGTAATTAATCCTGTTAGAATCAGATAGAAATGGTTCTTCTCTATAAAATTTAGCTTTTTGGGTTTTATCAAATGGAATAATACCCAACAAAAACTTATTAAAATACTCATTGTTGCAATTCCACCTGAAAAAAGTTGGTGTTCCCACCAAGCAGGGTGTGAATAACCCACTTTATTTAGAAAAGGCCACAGGAAGCTTCCTTCTATGCTATAAAAATAGGAGGTTATCATTGGAATGGTTTCAGAAACAATTTTGAAGTGCTCGTAACTTGGCTTCAATCTTCTTTCAAAATATGGCAACATTAAAGGAAAAAGGATTAACAAGTTTATAATTACACCTGCCAGTAGACTTAGAATCCATTTTTTATTTCTGGGTCTGAATTGTTTATCCTTACGAGCTTCATTAAGAATAAAAAACAAAAATATTGCAAGAGGTATGGCAAGCATAAATCCGAGATATATGCCACAATAAATTTGATAAACTAAGGTTAATAAAGCTAAAAAAAAGTATTTGGGATTATAGTTTTCGCCAAATTTAAGTGCCATTAAAAATGCAATGGGTATCGGAAATCTGGGATATGTTTGTGCGTGGACTAGCTGAGACATCAAAGCAATTGAAAAACCATAAACAAAAGCTCCTAAAATAGCTGCATAATCATTCTTGAAGAGATATTTAAGGAATATATAAGCTGCTAAGTAATTTAAGGCAGATATTGTAATGTACCAAAGTTGGAAAGATCTATAAATATCAAAACCCAAAAGTCTAAATATTGAGTAAATAGGAGCAGAGCCTAACAGATTATCAGAAAAGGCCAATACATTCTTTTCTGGATACATAAACGGTACATCCCAAAGTGCGCTTACTTTTCTTGTAAAGTATTGAAATGCATGCTCCAAAAAGTACATGTTAAGCCTTGCATCTCCTAAATCTCCAGGAAAATATTTTAAATCGAACCCAGTAATTTGGAATGTAAAAAAACACAATCCCAATCCCAAGCTAAGTGAAACAATACTGATTTCGTAAGTTTTTGGATTAAGCTTGGTTAATAATTTATGCATTACCCTATCTGATTCTCTTAGGATAATTCACTTTTAGGGTGTATCCTATTTTTCTGGTTATGCGCTTAAATATGTATTGCTCTGTTATCGGTAGCAGCTAAACACGCTTCCCTAAACGACTCCGTATAAGTTGGGTGTGCATGGCTCATTCTAGAAATATCTTCTGCCGATGCTCTAAACTCCATTGCAACTACTGCTTCAGCGATCATGTCGGCTGCTCTTGGGCCTATAATGTGTGCACCAAGAATTTCGTCTGTGGTTTTGTCGGCTAAAACTTTTACAACCCCATCCGTATCCATGCTCGCTCTTGCTCTTCCGCTGGCTTTGAAGGGGAAACTCCCAATTTTATATGCTCTGCCTAAGTCTTTCAATTCTTTCTCGGTATATCCAACTCCAGCAACTTCTGGCCATGTGTAAACTACATTTGGAATTAACAAGTAGTTGATGTGTGGTTTCTGTCCTGCGATTACTTCTGCTACGAATGTGCCTTCTTCTTCTGCCTTGTGTGCCAACATAGCACCTTTTATTACATCTCCAATGGCGTAAATACCCGGG
>DAIRTB010000288.1:0-3810 GCA_036804105.1 Bacteroidota bacterium
GCTTTCAGAATCTACTCTTTTGAAACGTATGTTCTCGCCATTACCTTCTAACAAACCAACCATGTGTGGATCTAGAACCGATTGCATTAATACAACATCGTAACTTCTGGCAACTGCCGATGCAATAAAGGTATCGTGCAACTCTTGGTTGTGCGTGTACAACACCACCATGTTGCCATCTTTATCGGTTTGAAGGGTAGCAATTTCTTGCTTGTATTCTTCGAAAGTAAAGTGCTTGCCCACTAAGTTTTTAAGCAATAGGAAGTTGTTGGCTTTCTCTTTGAATTTCTCCTCAGTAAGCATTCCATATTTAACAAAAACCTCTAGGTCTTGCCATTTCTCTTCGAAACTTGGTCTATCGTTTTTGAATAAATCGTTTAGCTTGTCGGCTACTTTTTTAATGATGTGGCTGTTGATTTTCTTCACATTGCCATCAGTCTGTAAGAAACTTCTAGACACATTCAATGGAATATCTGGAGAATCGATTACACCGTGTAGCAATCTTAAGAAATCTGGAACAATCTCTTCAACGCTATCGGTAATAAATACTTGGCGGCTAAAAAGTTGGATTTTGCTTTTCTGAATTTCGAAATCTTGTTTCAACTTAGGGAAGTATAAAACTCCTGTAAGGTTGAACGGATAATCTACGTTTAAGTGAATCCAGAATAAAGGTTTTTCAGAGAAAGGATACAATTCTTCGTAGAATTTAAGGTAATCCTCGTCGGTTAATTCACTTGGTTTTTTGGTCCAAAGAGGTTGTGTATTGTTGATAACCTTATCATCGAATTTGATGTCAACTGGTAAGAACTTACAGTATTTTTTTAAGATTTCTTCAATCTTAAATTTGCTATTGAATTCCTCTCCGTCATCTGCGAGGTGGAGAATGATGTCGGTACCACGTTCGGTTCTAGTTCCTGGATTAATTTCGAAAGTTGTGGAGCCATCGCAAGTCCAATGAGCCGGTTCTGCACCTTCTTTAAAAGATAAAGTATTGATTTCTACCTTAGAAGAAACCATGAACGCAGAGTAAAAACCAAGTCCGAAATTACCAATTAGCTGCTCAGTTTTACCTTCGTACTTTTTTACAAATTCTGTGGCGCCAGAAAATGCAACCTGATTAATGTATTTCTCAATCTCATCTGCCGTCATACCGATTCCCATATCAGAAATGGTGAGTGTTTTAGCCGTTTCGTCAAGGGAAATGGTAACTTGAAGATCGCCTAATTCGCCTTTAAATTCGCCAAGACCTGCAAGGGTTTTAATTTTTTGGGTGGCATCAACCGCATTCGAAACCAATTCTCTTAAGAAAATTTCGTGGTTAGAATAAAGCGATTTTTTAATAATTGGGAAAATGTTCTCTGTATTTACCGAGATGGTACCTCGTCTGGTTTGTTCCATTATTTAAACTTTTTTGATAAATTATTCAAACACAATGCCAAGGAGCATTTTGGCAGTATTGGTGAATTTTTGGCAGTATTTTTACATTTTTCGACTAAACCTCTACAAATTTAAATCAATTCAAAACCAAAAACCATCTAAACTCATTAATTCCCTAACTTTGAGCAAGTGTTGATAATTATGCGTCAAAAGTTTACATATTTCAAAAATTCTTCAAGAATATTGGTGTCATTTTCACTTTTTATTCTTATTTCGATTAGTTCATCAGCTCAAATTCAAACTCCCTTTAGCATAAGCCCGAATGTTGAAGTGGCAGCTGAAAACTTAGTAATGCAGCCAAGCCCTTGGTGTACGGGTAGCTCCATTCCCATTTCACTTTTAATTGGTAATTATTCAATTGATCCTGTAAATTTCTCTGTTGATCCTTTGACCTTAACGGCCGTAATTTCTGGGCCAGTTAACGACACGCTTACTACGGTATATGCAAATGGAATTCTCCCAATAGCCGGAATTCTAACCATATTTATCGACAATTTTGTACCCACAGTTCCTGGAAATTATCAGATTAGAGGGCACATAAATTTTGCCTCGCCAGATTTAGATTCCTTAAACGACACCACTATTTGGGAACCGATTGTGGTTAACCAAAGCAGTTCTACCACAATTAATGCTTCTGGTTGCGCTCCCCTACAAGTAAATAACGATTTTTATATTTTCTCTGGCGTTTACACCCAAAATCTAGTCTCAGCTAATGGTTGCGATAGTATTATTACGGTTAATGCAACGGTTATAGAACCCGTTTTTACAAACACCAATTTAAGTAGTTGCGGACCAATTACACTTGGCGGAACGCTTTACAGTACAAGTGGAAATTATACTTTTACCTTACCAAGTAGTTTAGGTTGCGATAGCATTATTACTGTAAACCTGAACATTATACCACCGATAAGTTCTACGGTGAATGCTCAAATTTGTCAGGGTCAAACTTATCAATTCGGCGCACAGGTTTTAGACAGCAGCGGAATATTTCAAAGAACTATACCCAGTTTTGCAGGCTGTGATTCGGTAATTACGCTTAATCTTCAGGTTGATTTAGCTTTTGTAAATAACATTACCAGAGGAATTTGCCCACAAGGAAGTTTTGTTTTCAATCAGCAAACCCTTACACAAGCTGGAAGTTACAGCGCAATTTTTACTGCGGTGGGCGGCTGCGACTCTTTAGTTAATCTAAACTTAATTAACCTTAGTTCCACAACTTCAAGCATTTCAGCTACCATCTGCGGAAACAGTACTTACACATTTGGTAATCAGACTTTGAGTAGCTCTGGGGTTTATTCGAGAACCGTACCGAATGCAGCAGGATGCGATTCGGTTATCACATTAAATCTATTGGTAAAACCAACTTCAACCAATACCATCAACGCAACGGTTTGTCAGGGTGTTGAATACAATTTCGGTCCGCAAGTGTTAACCCAAACAGGTCTGTATACACGAATATTGCAAAATTATTTGGGATGCGATTCTGTTATAACCCTCAATTTAACGGTTACCCCTCCCCTAGCCAATACTTTGAACATTAACATTTGCAACGGACAAACCTATCAGTTTGGCACGCAAACGCTTAACCAAACAGGAATTTACAATAGAACAGTGCAAAATTTCAATGGCTGCGATTCTATAATCACCTTGAATCTACAGGTAAACAATAACAGCAGTTTCAGTTTTAACGATACCATTTGCTCAAACCAAACCTACACTTTTGGAAATCAGATAATTACCAGTTCAGGAAATTATACCAATACCATAAACAACGCCGCTGGTTGCGATTCTATCATCAACCTTTTCTTGTGGATAAAAACCAGCCCGGTTAGCAATATTCAAGCAAGTATCTGTGCTGGAAATAGCTATTCGTTTGGAAATCAGCAATTGCAAACAGCTGGTAACTATAGCCGAAATGTACCTGCTGCAAACGGCTGCGATTCAACAATCAACTTGCAACTGAGCGTACAAGATGCCGACATATTGGGAAGCATAAATGGAAACACCCAACCAATTAGAACCCAGACTTATACGTATGGCATTCAACAAAGACCGGAAGTAACCTACACTTGGACAACCTCAGGAACACTAATTTCTGGGCAAGGAACACCACAAATTCAAGTTACATGGCCGCAAGATGGAGCACAGTTTGTTAAGTTGAAGCAAAGCATCAACGGAAACTGCCCAGATAGTTTAGAGATTCCTGTAAACGTTCAGGTTGGAGTTGGCCTTGAAGATTTGAAGTCAGAAAACAAGTTAAAGATTTACCCCAATCCATTCCATAGTAATTTATTTTTAAGTGTTGAAGGAACAAGCAAAATTGAGCGTATTCAATTGATTGATCTCAATGGAAATTTGTTGAGGCAAATAAAT
>DAIRTB010000289.1:0-3786 GCA_036804105.1 Bacteroidota bacterium
ATCTCCTTAAAAACAGTTAAGCCACCATAACCAGAATCGAAAATACCAATAGGTGAATTGCGTCCTTCTTTCAACATGAATTTGATTAGAAAATCAAAACTAGCTAAAATATTTTCATTTGTTAAAATAAAGCACCCACAGCAGCTTTCCTAAATTTGGTTAAAATTGATGAACTGTAATAAAACACTAAATCTGCACACTAATAGAAACTATATTAGCAACAATGCTCACTAATCTGATTGACCTAAAAAATATCCACAAAAGTTACCAAATGGGCAGTGGAACGTTTCCTGTATTAAAAGGCCTAGATCTGAAAATAGATTCTGGTGAATTCGTATCCATTATGGGTTCTTCTGGATCTGGAAAGTCTACCTTGCTGAATATTATTGGTTTGCTAGACAGTTACGATCAAGGATCTTATTTGCTTGAAAATGAACTCATTAAGAATCTTTCAGAAACCAAAGCTGCCCAATTGAGAAATAAATTTTTGGGCTTTGTATTTCAGTCATTTAACTTAATTAGCTTTAAAACAGCGCTTGAAAATGTAGCCTTACCATTATACTATCAAGGGGTAAAACGGAAAAAACGAAACGCTTTAGCCTTAGAATATCTAGAAAAAGTAGGTTTAGCTCCCTGGGCAAATCATTTACCAAACGAGCTTTCTGGTGGACAAAAGCAGCGTGTTGCCATTGCAAGAGCGCTTATAAATCAACCTAGATTAATTCTTGCCGATGAACCTACAGGAGCCTTAGATTCGGTAACCTCCATAGAAATTATGGCATTGCTTACAGAAATTAACAATGAAGGCAAAACCGTGGTTATAGTTACGCACGAAAAAGAGGTTGCCGAGCAAACCAAGCGCATAATCCATATGAAAGACGGTTTAATTGTAGAGGAGGAAAATGTTCGATAAAGAGCGCTGGGACGAGATTTTCGAAAATCTTAACCGGAATAAACTAAGAACTGGCCTCACAGCATTTAGCGTAGCTTGGGGAATTTTTATGCTGGTAATTCTGCTTGGAACTGGGCAAGGCATGGAAAATGGCATCAGAACAAGTTTTCAAAAAGATGCCATAAATTCTATAAATGTTTATGGAGGAAAAACGAGTATCCCATCAAAAGGAATGCAAGTTGGAAGACCCATACAATTTGATAATCAGGATTTTGACCGATTAAGTTCTGATAGATCTCAGATTGAATATGCTTCGGCAAGGTATAGAATTCCAACTGCTACCATTATTAATTACCAAAACGAAAGTGGTTCTTTTGAAGTGAAATCTGTTCACCCAGAAAATCAATTCATAGAGTTGGTTACGCCAATGCAAGGCAGATTTCTGAATGAAATCGACATTACAGAACGAAGAAAAGTTGTAGCATTAGGCTTAAAGTTAAGCAAAGCTTTGTTTGTGAATAATGAAGATCCTATTGGTAAAACCATCCAAATAAATACAGTTCCTTTTTTGGTGGTAGGTATTTTAGATGATGGAGATACCGAAAGCGAAACGGAAACGGCATACATCCCAATTTCTACCGCACAGCTGGTATTTAATGGCGGAACAAGAGTTAATCAGGTTGCGGTAACTTTAAGAAATGCCAGCTTAGAACAGTCTGAAATTGTTGGTGCAGATATAAGAAAAAAGCTAGCAGAACGCTACAACTTCGATCCCGAAGACAAGCAAGCCGTTTTTGTAAGAAACAACTTTGTTGAATACAACAGAATTATCTCCCTTTTCGATGGAATCAGAATGTTTGTTTGGATTGTCGGAATTGGAACCATAACGGCTGGAGTTGTTGGAGTTAGCAACATCATGATGATTGTGGTAAAAGAGCGCACCAGAGAAATCGGCATTAGAAAAGCCTTAGGCGCAACGCCATTCTCCATTATTTCGCTCATTGTACAAGAGGCTGTTTTTATTACCACTGTTTCTGGGTACATCGGCTTGGTGCTAGGCGTTGGTTTACTTCAACTCATCCAAAATAATGTTAGCAGCGATTTTTTCAAAAACCCGGAGATTGACCTAAAAATCGCACTTTCATCTACCATTTTATTAATTGTTGCAGGTGCTTTTGCCGGATTTTTCCCAGCAAGAAACGCCGCTAAGATTCAACCCATTGAAGCCCTGAGATACGAATGAGTAGGATTTTTTCATCAGAATTTTGGCATGAGGTTTTCAATGCCCTTATTAGAAACAGAAGAAAAACGGCTTTAACTGCCTTTGGCGTTTTCTGGGGCATTTTCATGATGATGCTGATGGTGGGTGCAGGCAAAGGATTAGAAAACGGTGCCGAAGCTCAGTTTGCTGGTATTGCTACTAATACTTTATTCATTTGGGGAGGTCGCACAAGTGTTCCGTTTAATGGTTTGCCTGAAGGCCGATCGATCAACATGAACAACGACGATGTTATTGCACTAAGGCAGCAATGCAAACTGGTTGTTGTAATTTCCCCAAGAATTCAATTGGGAGGATTTATGGGCGCCAACAATGTTTCTAGAAACAATAAAACGGGCGGTTTTAGTGTGTATGGAGATAATCCACAAACGCTAGAAATTGTATCGCTTGCAATGCCAGAAGGTAGGTTTTTGAATGATGACGATCTAAGCAAACTTAGAAAAGTAGCGGTAATTGGCACTCGTGTAAGAGAACTACTTTTCGAACAAGACGAAAACCCAATTGGCGATTATATCTACATTAACGGTGCTTATTTTCAGGTAATTGGCATTTTCGAATCGAAAAGAGGTGGGCCAAATGCAGAGCGAGAAGCACAAAGCATTTATGTTCCTTTTACCACTTTTCAAACGGCATTTAATGCAAATAACCGAGTGGGTTGGCTCACCATTTTGGCAGGAGAAGGTGTAGATGCTGCTTTAGCTGAAGAAGAGGTGTTAACAGTTTTAAAAGAACGCCATCGGGTTAGTCCAGCAGATACAAGAGCATTTGGTGGATTCAATCTACAAAAAGAATTTCTTAAAATTAATGGCTTGCTGCTTGCCATAAAGATTATTACCTGGTTGGTAAGTATAGGCACCCTCGCAGCTGGAATTATAGGAGTAAGCAATATCATGCTCATCCTCATTAAAGAACGCACCAAAGAAATTGGTATACGAAGAGCAATTGGCGCTTCACCAAAAGATATTGTGCTACAAATAATTCTAGAATCAGTAACCCTAACTACTTTCGCCGGATATATTGGCTTGGTATTGGGAATCGGACTTTTAGAACTCGTTAACTTTGGCATGAAACAAGCACCACAGGGGAATTCGTTCTTCCAAAATCCAGGTGTTGATTTAAGCACTGGCTTTGCCGCTCTTTTAATATTAATTATCGCCGGAATTTTGGCTGGATTTTTCCCAGCTAGAAGGGCACTCAAAATACAAACCGTAGAAGCTTTAAGATCTGAATAATGAAACTAGTTGGAAGAATAATACTCATTGTGCTCATAGCAGGAACCTTTATTGGCACCCTGTATTTCTTGTACCAAAAAGGTGCAAAAAAGGAAGTGGTGTACGAAACCGTTCAACCTGAAAAAGGAGATATCCTAAAAAAAACAGTTGCCACAGGATCTGTAATTCCTAGAAAAGAAATTCTTTTGAAACCGCAAGTTTCTGGAATTGTGGAAGAAATTGTGGTTGTTCCAGGCCAGAAAGTTAAAAAAGGAGATCTGATCTGTAGAATCAGAATTGTACCAAACATGGTAAACCTCAACAATGCCGAGAACAGATTGAACCAAGCCAAAATTGCCAATGAAAACGCCAAAATAGATTTCGAACGCAATGAAACGCTGTAT
>DAIRTB010000290.1:0-3778 GCA_036804105.1 Bacteroidota bacterium
GGTTACTCAAATTTTGCCAATATTTTCTTCTTTACCAGTTAATTGCGACGCTGAGAACAGAACTAAATTTATTGACATTAGTACCATACCTCTAGCTGCAAACAACGTCTATTATCTAGTTACAAAAACTGGCCCCGATGGTGATGTTTTTGGAAATAAATGCGGCCTAATAATGTCCGAGTTCGATACTTTAAAGATCATCGTAAGAAATTGTTATGAGTACAAGCAACCAATGGAATTGCTCAACATATCGGTTGACTCTGTAACAAATGATGCACTAATAATTGAATGGAAAGCTCCTGATACCTTGGATGTGAGTAAATTTAAACAATACAATATCTATCGTTCTCCAGATCCAGACAATAACGGTTTTACGCAGATTGCCACAATTACAAATGTTAATACACTAGAATACAGAGATGCAACTCCACCTTATCTTCCGTCGCAAGATGTACATTATTACCAAATAAATTTAAGCTTGTTGAACGATCAACAGAATGATAGGTCAAATACTTTTTATTCTATTAAATTTAAAGAAAGCACCGTTCCTCCGTCCAACGACACTGACTTATTTATTTCTTTCGATTGGAGAGCTTATCAAGGTTGGCTTGCGCCAAGTTATTATTTCCAATATCAAGAACCAAATAGTACTACTTGGATTACTGCCGATACTTCTACTGTAGACACCTTTATTACATTTAATAAACCAAATACAATTGGTACTTACAAAGCAAGAGTTTATGCAATTGATGCATTCTCGCCGCTTAAAGCATATTCTAACTGGATTGAATTTAAGTTTGACTCAATAGTTCCACCACCACCTCCACCGCCAGTTCCACCAACACCATTAGAAATTGTAATTCCTAACGTAATTACTCCAAATGGTGATGGAATAAACGATCTTTTCTTCGTTTCCAATCTTGATCAATACACAGGTGTAAAACTGAAGATTATTAATCGTTGGGGTGGATTGGTTTATGAATCAGAAGATTATAAAAATAACTATGGTGCAGATGTATCTGCTGGTGTTTATTACTACATATTAACACTTCCAGATGGTAAAGATTTTAAAGGCGATCTTACCATAATTAACTAAAAACCATAGAATAGTCAATACAAAAAGAGCAATCCATTTGGGTTGCTCTTTTTGTTTAGTGATGCTGAAAAAAGTAACACAGCTGAACTAAGATCAAAAAAGCTATTTTTGCAGGATGGAAAAGGTGGTTTTAGCCAAAGGAAGAGACAAATCTGTAATTAACAAACACCCTTGGATTTTTTCTGGAGGAATTGCCCAAATGCCCAATGCAGAAAATGGTGATATTGTTCAAGTTTGCGATTTCAAACATAAACCGTTAGCTCTAGGATTCTTTTCAACAAAAAGTCAGATTTCCGTACGTCTTTTTGAATTTGATGAGTTGGAGTCTATCCCAGATGCGTATTGGTTTAAAAAAGTTCAGAATGCATTCAACCTTCGAAATCAGTTAATGCCAAAAGACACCAACTGCTACAGGTTGTTGCATGCAGAGGGCGATTTTCTACCAGGAATTATAGCAGATGTTTATGGAGATGTCTTAGTACTTCAAGTTTTGATAAAAGGAATTGAAAGAATACTACCCAACTTAATTTCTATTTTCAATCGGCTTGGATTCGAAAACATATACCTTAAAAACAAAGAGTTAAGTAATAATATTGAGGGGATTAACCTCGAAAACAAATGGCTTTCGGGAAATCCAATTCCAAACCCAACTGTATTAGAACATGGTGTAACCTTTTTTATTGATGTGATTAACGGACAAAAAACTGGATTCTTTTTAGATCAACGACCAAATAGATTGTGGTTAGGAAAATTATCAGCTGGTAAAAAAGTGCTCAATACATTTTGCTACACCGGGGGTTTCAGCATGTACGCTTTGGCAAACGAAGCTACAGAAGTGGTTTCGGTTGATATTTCTAAAGACGCCATAAACCAAGCAAATCTACATGCAGAGCAACTTGGATTATCTGCCAAACATACTGGAGTTGCTGCAGATTGTTTCGACTACATAAAAAACTGCGATGATAACTTTGATATTATTGTGTTAGACCCTCCAGCATTTGCGAAACACAAAAATGCTGTAAACAATGCGGCAAGGGGTTATAAAGAGCTTAATTTACAAGCACTTAGAAAAATAAAACCTGGTGGCATGGTTTTTACTTTTAGTTGTTCTCAGCACATTAGCACAGATCTTTTTAGAAAAATTGTATTTGCTGCAGCTGCAGATTCTGGAAGAAATGTAAGAATATTGAGTTTACTTTCTCAGGGTCAAGACCATCCCATAAATATTTATCACCCTGAAGGCGAATATCTTAAAGGATTAATTCTTCAGGTTGAATAATACTAAATAGCTTAATCTTCTCGCTTAAAGCCGTATTTCTCTATTTTGTTGTAAATATGGCTTCTTTGAATGCCAATATCCTCGGCAGTTTTGGTGATGTTCCAGCTATTAGCTTTTAGTTTGCGTTCAATAAATTCTTTCTCTACAAAATCTTTGAAGTCTTGAAGTTTTTCGAATCGATCATAGACATCGGTTATGCTACCAATTGCATTTTCGTTTAAATTAAGTGGAGAAGTGTTCATCATTACATCAGACTCTGAAATAATTTGCCCTGAAAGAATTACCAACCGCTCTATTACATTGCGCAACTCTCTAATATTTCCGGTCCAATTATAATCTTTCAGCATTTCTAGGGCTCCAGAAGTAAATTTTTTGTTTGGCATTTTATACTCAGCCGTAATTTCTTCAAGAAAACGCTGAGCTAATAACTGAATGTCTTCTCTCCTACTGTTGAGCGATGGAACATGAATTATGATTACGCCCAATCTGTGGTACAAATCTAATCTAAACCTGCCCGACTCAATTTCTCTAACCAAATCTTTGTTTGTTGCGGCAACTATACGAACATCTACTGGTATTTCTTTTGTGCCACCAATCCGGGTTAGCTTATGTTCTTGAAGCACTCGTAATACTTTTGCCTGAGCTGCAAGATCCATATCACCAATTTCGTCTAAAAAAAGTGTACCGCCTGTAGCTTCTTCAAACTTGCCAATTCGCTGCTTAATTGCGGAAGTAAAAGACCCCTTTTCATGCCCAAATAGTTCGCTTTCAATTAATTCTGAAGGAATAGCTGCGCAGTTTACCTCAACCAATGGCCCTTTATTTCTATTGCTTTGATCGTGAACCCAACGAGCTACAAGTTCTTTTCCTGTTCCGTTTTCACCTGTTATGAGAATACGAGCATCGGTTGGTGCAACTCTTTCAATTGTTTCTTTTATTTTCTTGATAACCGGACTTTCGCCAATAATTTCTTGAGTTTTATTAACCTTCGCCTTAAGGGTTTTGGTTTCTACAACCAAATGCGTTCTTTCTAAAGCATTTCTTAAGGTGATAAGCAGTCGATTTAAATCCAACGGTTTTGGAATGAAATCGTAAGCCCCAAGTTTTGTTGCTTCTACAGCGGTTTCTATGCTTCCATGACCGGAAATCATAACCACAGCTTGATCTGGTTTTTTATTGCGGATTTCAGCAAGCACTTCTAGACCATCCATCTTAGGCATCTTAATGTCGCAGAAAATAATGTTGTATTCGTTCTTATCCAATTTAGCAAGTCCTTCAATACCATCAGATGCTTCGTCTACCTCATACCCTTCATACTCAAGAATTTCTTTCAGGGTGTTGCGGATACTACGCTCATCGTCTATAACAAGGGCAGCTTCACCGACGAATTGTTGGCCGACCAT
>DAIRTB010000291.1:0-3769 GCA_036804105.1 Bacteroidota bacterium
AATAGGTTAAACTAGCAATTGAGGAATGCTTTTATAAGTATCACTAATTAACCTCAAATAAGAGTGGAGAAGGCGGAGGTGTGAGTCGAGATTCTTATAATTTTAATAATGAGATGGGTAACCCTTCAAAAATAATAAAACTATTATTTCCTAGTGTTCAAATAAATAGTGGCTGAAAATTAAACTTTGTTCCATTAAACAAACCAAGGTCGCTCATTTTTAAAGAAGGAATAACCAACAGTGCCATAAACGACAAGGTCATGTAAGGTGTGTCTAAATTACTTCCCGCATTTTTAGCCATCAAATCTAATGCCTGATATTTTTCTGCAACTTTTTCTGCGGGTAATGCGCTCATCAAACCAGCAATTGCTAAAGGTAAACAACCTTCTTTTATTGTTGAAGCAAATGAAATTCCACCCTTAGACTCTACCAACTGATTAACTGCTTTTGCCATTAAATCATCGTTTGTTCCAACTACGACAACGTTATGCGAATCGTGTGCAACACTAGAAGCTATTGCGGCATCTTTCAACCCAAATCCTGAAATAAAGCCAGCATGAATTGGTTGGGAAGAATATCTATTAACCACTGCAATTTTCAAAATGTCTTTTTCTTGATTTGCCAACCCATTGCCTTGTTCATCAATCTTGATGTTTTCGATTGTCGAACCCGTAACAATTTGCTTATTCAACGCAACAATTACATTTACCTGATTTCCAGACGCTTTTATTTGAAAATCATGAGGTTTTACCGAATTTAAATTAAAAACATTGGGTGTTTTAGGTAATTGAACCTCGAGACTTGGCTTTCCTTTTTCAAACACAATTTCTCCATTAATTACTGTTTTTAAGATAGTGAAATCGGTAAGAGAATCAAGTACAATAAAATCGCCAGCATCTCCTTTCCGCAACAAACCAACAGGCAAATTGTAATGGATTACGGGATTAATGCACGCCATTTGTAAAACATCAAACAAATCATAACCCAATTGAAGCGCACGTTTTACCAGCAAATTAATGTGGCCCAGTAGCAAATCATCTGGATGTTTATCGTCTGAACAGAACATACATTGAGCCGCATTTTCGGCAATTATTGGATGCAGTTCATTGAAATTTCTTGCGGCAGAACCTTCTCTGATTATAATTTTCATACCATTTTTCAACTTATGCAATGCTTCTTCAAGAGTAAAGCATTCATGATCGGTGGAAATTCCTGCGTTAATGTAACTAATTGCATCCTCCCCCATTAATCCGGGTGCATGTCCATCAACCGGTTTTCCAAGAGCATGTGCTGCTGCAATTTTTTGCATCACGGCTTCATCCTTAAAAAGTACACCTGGATAATTCATCATCTCGCTGAGATAGAAAATGTCTGCTCGTTTTAAAAGCGAGGTAACATCATCCACATCTAAAACTGCGCCTGCTGTTTCAAAACTAGTTGCAGGAACGCAAGAAGGAGCGCCGAAATGAATTTTTAGTGGAGTTTTATTTGCATCTTCTAGCATCATTTCCACACCGGCAACACCCAATACATTGGCAATTTCGTGCGGATCTGAAACCGTGGCAACCGTGCCGTGCTGAACTGCAATTCTTCCAAACTCGCTTGGCGGCAACATGGATGATTCAATGTGAACATGCGCATCAATAAACCCTGGCAAAATAAATGGTCCATTTGGAGTAAGTCCCGCATCGCCAATATTCACAATTTCGGCAATTATACCATCAACAACCACTACTTTTCCAGTGTACATGGTTTTGTTTTGAACATCTACCACACAGCCAATTATTTCCATTTGCGAATTTTTAAGCAGGTGCTAAGGTAAAAAAAATGGACTGGGTTCTTTATTAATGTTTTCTAAAATGATTAAGCAAATAGAATCAAAGCGATATATTACCCCAAGGTTAAAGCTAGGTTTCTACACAGTTATTTAAGTAAAAGCATTAGAGAAAATCAATTCCATAAGTTTATTTTAGCGGAAATATTTGCAAGGAAATTTATGAAAAGACGAGATTTTATAAAGTGGAGTTCGTTGATTACAGTTGGTTCAACCATTTTTAATCCAATAAATTTAAATGCTCGAAGCAACAAAACCAGAAATAACAAGCAAGCAAAAAACATAATTTTTATGGTGAGCGATGGCATGAGCATGGGCACTTTGCAGATGGCAGATACCTTAAAAAGGCAAATGTTTGGCAAAACGAGCAGTTGGATTTCCTTGTATGAAAAAGGTTTAGCAAAACGATCTTTAATGAATACCTCAGCTGCCAATTCGCTAGTAACAGACTCAGCAGCAGGTGGTTCTGCTTGGGGTTGCGGACATAAAGTAAACAACAACGTGCTGAATGTATTACCAAATGGAGATAAACCAACACCCATACTTCAGAAATTTAAAGCTCAAGGCAAATCGGTAGGTTGCGTTACCACGGTTCCAATTACCCACGCAACGCCTGCAAGTTTTTGTGTAAATAATATCAGTAGACACAATCAACCGGAAATTGCCAATCAATATTTAGGTCTTCGTTTTGATGTGATGATGGGCGGTGGCGCTCATTACTTTTCTGCTGATGCTCAAGAAAGTAAGGAAGATTTAATTCCCAAATACAAACAAGCAGGTTTCGATGTGGTAACCTCAAAATTGGAAATGAATTCTGCTTCGGGTAGCAATCCAGTTTTGGGTTTGTTTAGCAAGTTTCCTATGGCCTTCGAAATTGATCGATTGAACACTCCAGATCAATCCAAATCTATTCCATCGATTGCCGAAATGACCACAAAAGCGATCGACCTACTCAAGAAAAATAAAAATGGTTTTGCACTTCAAATTGAAGGTGGAAGAGTGGATTGGGCAGCACACGACAACGATGGTGCAGGTTTACTATTCGATCAAATGGCGTTTGATGATGCCATTGAAGTGGCAATCAAATTTGCGATGGAAGATAAAAATACACTGTTAATTATAACCACCGATCATGGAAATGCAAACCCCGGTTTGGTTTATGGAGATACCATTACCAAAAGATTCGAGGCAATGCAAAAAAGCAAGCACTCAAACGATTGGGTTTTTAATCAACTCAATAAAAATAGTAGTGCTGCACAAATTAGATCCCTAATTGAACAAGCAGGCGGTTACGGAATTTCAGTAGATGATGCCAACTTGTTGCAAAAACATTATGAAAATCAACCAGAAGATAAACTTAAACACCCGTACACTTTGATTGGCAAAATTCAAAGCAATTATACCGGAATTAGCTGGCTAAGTTTGGAGCATACAGCTGATTATGTGGAGCTTACAGCATTTGGACCGGGTGCAGAGAATCTCCCAGGATTTGTAGACAATACCTTCTTGCACAACTTTATGCTGGAATCTGCTGGAGTTCAGGTTAAATAATTATTTATTCCTAAACTGCTTTAAAAACTGAACAAACTTGGTTCTTCTTAAGATGAAATAGGTTTTGCGGTAAATGTTATAAATTCCAATTCGTTTTAAGAAGGTAACGCTTAGCTCATTTTTCGATGGATTTAAAGGAATTTGAGTAATTTCTGGAGCCAGAATGGCAACAATTTCCGTGCGCTGCGCCATTTGGCTCGTGAAGAGCAAGACGCTCAGGAACACAAAGAGCGAGCTGAAAAGGTTGGCGTAATAGAAGATGAAATTCAGGTAGTATTTTATGAGAATGGCGCTGAGCGGCACTTCGTTTTTGGTAAACTTGTCGATCCGCTCCGACACATCAAACACCACGGCAATGGCCATAATCATGGCGAGCATGAAAAA
>DAIRTB010000292.1:0-3141 GCA_036804105.1 Bacteroidota bacterium
TTTATGCCATAATTTAAGGGAAGATAATGCTCCTGAACACGATTGGGGAATTTATTTTAGTTTTTCCGAAGAAGAAAAAGTAGCTTTTAAGCCATCTATACCATATTCAATAAGCCTTCAACGAATTGAAAAAGCAGTAGATGAGTTTAAAAAACTTGAAAAAATGGGATTAGTGCCCATTGAAGAAGTGGTTCATTGGCATAGAAAATGTAAACTTTTAGTAAAAGATTTAGATTTAGACGATCCATTTGTTATAAAAAAATATAAAGCATACGAGAAAATAGATGCTCTTTATAGTGAAGTTTCCAATTTAGTTCGCAACTACAAGAAAAATGATAAGGCAAAAAGTGCCTTGGCCGTATACCACAAAATAGATAAAGGAAACGAAAAAAGCATTGTAAAATGGTTGTTAGAAAATGAACATAATTATTTCTTTGATTTAAAAAAGACAGATAACTGGGAAAAAACGGGTTTTTTAATTTTAGAGACCAATCCAAATTTACTTGTAGATTGTAGCGAATTTTTAGACGGATATATTCTAAGAGAAATTTATTCTGAGCACTACTCCGAAATTATGGAAAAATATCAACCAACAAGCGAATATTTTGAGCAAAACGGTGGCAGTGTTGAATATTCCTTGGAAAGCTATTTGAAGGTTCATAATAAATATTTAGATCTGCTTTAATGAGTTTAACGATTCTCCAAAAATCTGCGGTAAAAATCTGCGAAGATCTGCGGGGAAAAATTATCTCAAGCCATCCAACCGCCAAAATTTAAAAGCGACCCCTAAGCAGGCCAATTGAAACTAGATGATTTACAAACCTGAAATATTGGCTTCAGAGACGCATTAAGCCCCTCAGCTAATCCCAAAAAAGTAAAATCATGGAATTCGAAAGTGACTTTACTAGCTTAAACAAGGGTGAATTCTGTCGCAAATATTTACTAGATTTGCGACAGAATAACATGATATTGGTTGTGGAAAGCATTGAAAAACAAATAGAAAGGTCAATAAAGAGAAAAGCAAAGGGTTCTTTGGTGTTACCTTCTGATTTTTTACCTTACGGAACTACGAAAGCTATTCAAAAATCATTAGAACGGCTTAACGATAAAAAAGTAATTATCAGGGTTGCGCAAGGTATTTATGTACGTCCGAAAATCAATAGACTAATTGGACCTCTTACTCCCTCTGCTGAAGAAGTAGCAGATGCCATCGCTAAAAGAGATAGAATACGAACTGTGCCTACTGGTAGCTATGCGTTAAATGCACTAGGTCTAAGTACGCAAGTGCCAATGAATATAGTTTTGCTAACTGATGGTTCACCAAGAGAAATAAAGGTGGGTAAACGAATCATTAAGTTCAAAAAAACCACACCCAAAAATCTGTTGGCTAAAGGCAAAATCAGCCGATTGGCAATACAAGCACTAAAAGAAATAGGAAACGGCAAAGTAAGTAAAGAGGAAGAGCAAATGATATTGACCCTCTTAAAAAAAGAAGATCTAAAAGACTTGAAGCACGACTTGTTGTTGGCACCTGTTTGGATTCAGAAAATAATGAGAAAAGCTTTGAACAATGGCAAAGATTGATTTTTACAAATTAAAAAACACAGATAAAGCAGACATTTTTATCGAAATAGCTACACAAAAAGGAATGACACCTTTTGCAGTTGAAAAGGATTGGTGGGTGAGTAGAACCCTGCAAATTGTTTTTCAGATGCCAATTTCAGCACACCTAGTTTTTAAAGGTGGTACATCCTTAAGTAAAGCATGGAAATTAATTAATCGCTTTTCGGAAGATATTGATTTGGCAATAGACAAGGAATTTTTCGAAGCTTACCGAGGGAATATTACCAGAACACAAATTGGTAAACTACGAAAGACGGCAGGAGTTTATACCACGGGTATTTTCTTCGAAGATTTGCAGAAAGCGTTTATTGCTAAGGGTTTAACTGAGCTTAAATTTAAAGTGGTTGATACGGGTGAGACTGATCAAGATCCAAGAATAATAGAAATATTCTACCAAAATGTTATTTCACAACCTACTGAATATGTGATACCAAGAGTGCAGATAGAGGTTAGTTGCCGTTCGTTAAGAGAGCCTTTCACTGTTCAAACATTTGGTTCATTGGTTGATGAATTTTATGCTGACAAAAATTTTGCGGAACCTCTCTTTGAAGTACCTACTGTAAATGCCGAGAGGACATTTTTAGAGAAATTATTCTTGCTACACGAAGAATTTCACCGCCCTTCAAATAAAATGCGAGTTGATAGATTAAGCAGGCATTTGTATGATGTTTATCACTTAACCAAATCGGGAATTGCAAGGGATGCTATTAATAACAAGTCTTTATATGAAATCATTGTTGCTCACCGTTACAAATTTGCAAGAATAGGAGATGTAGATTACAACCTTCACAATCCTAAATCATTGAATCCGATTCCGCCAAAGGAAATCATAGGTGAATGGGAAGCCGATTATTCTAAAATGAAGGAAGATATGATATATGAAGAAAACAAGCCAAGTTTTGAGGATTTAATATCCACTTTAAATGATTTGAGATTTCAATTACAGCGGCTAAATTGGAGTTTTGAACTAAATTTTCCCAAGAAATGGAAAACAACATAAATCAAATTGCTTACGAACTCTTTAGACAATGGACAAAGAGTGCATCTATTGATTATACTGAGTTAGATTTTACCATTATTGATGAGGGCGTGTTGATTAAAGACCTAGAAGAATCGTTAGAAAGTGGTATAGAAAGTCTTTTTGAAAAAGAAAGGGCAGAAAAACGTTTAAAGCCTGGTTATGATTATGGTTTTATTATTGGGTATCTGCACGGGAAAATAAACTTAAGATAGAGTTTTGAATATATTACCAAACAAAGTAAAGAGTTTAAAAATTTCTTGATAAATAAAGCCATTTTTGAGTACTTAAAGCATGAAAGTATAACGATGATTAAAGTTAAATCGGTTTATGAAAGCATGTATAAAGAAACCATAAACTTGGAAAGTTTGAATTATGAAATACCAAAAAGTATAATATCAGATTTCAACATTGCATCAATACAAGATGGTAGCTTTCCAGAGGAGGGTAATCCAGTAATGGTATACTTGAAAAATCAAATTTCGGAACAGTTGCTAAAT
>DAIRTB010000292.1:3151-3758 GCA_036804105.1 Bacteroidota bacterium
TAAGAATTGAAATAAGAGATTATCTACCTGATTTAGAAGCGTTTTTAAGTATGAAATTTGTTAGCGACTTGATTGTAAATAGAGAAAACAATAGAATCTAACTACTATTTCTGAAAAATCTGAAGTAATTAAGGACTGGAATTTTTTCAATAAAGATTGCAATAACCACATTCACACAGGAAAAATCCGAAGATGTTTGGTGATAGTTTTATATCTTCTGTCTCACTAAATATTTAGTTTCTTCTATTCGCAACTGCTCAAATGGATTCAAAGATTCTCCAAAAATCTGCGGTAAAAATCTGCGAAGATCCTCGGCAAAAAATATTCTGAGCCATCCAACCGCCAAGTTTTAAAAGAGGCCGCAAAGCGACCACTTGAAACTAGCGGATTTACAAACCTGAAATAATGGTTTAAGCGACGAATTAAGCCCTGCAGCAAATCCAAAAAAACAAGGAAATAAATGCCATCCCCATATTGTTAGAAAAAAAGCTTTAGAAAATAAATCCTAACAAAAGGTGTTAGAAAAAAAGTGTTAGAAAAAATTGCATAACAGAAAAATTATAACAGAGAGTGTTAGGAAAAAAATGTTAGAAAAAAATCCTAACAG
>DAIRTB010000293.1:0-3743 GCA_036804105.1 Bacteroidota bacterium
TCACATGAAAAACAAAAATTTATTACTTGCGGCATTTGCCCTAGTTTTAGGCTTTACTTCTTGTAAAGATCCTGTAGAACCGGTAGAACCAACAGATCCAGTTAACACTGAAGTTGTTCTTGAAGGTAATCTTACTACACAAACCTTAGATGCAACAAAAACGTACTTATTGAAAGGTACTGTTTTCGTACCAAATGGAGTAACAATAGATATCCCAGCTGGTACAGTTATCAAAGGTGAGAAAAAATCAAAAGCAACTTTAGTTGTAAACATTGGTGGAAAAATTAATGCTAATGGTTTGCCTAACAATCCAGTTGTTTTCACTTCAAACCAGGAAGTTGGCGAGCGTGATAAAGGCGATTGGGGTGGAGTTGTTGTTTTAGGAAGAGCTAATTGTAACCAAAACAACCCAGCAATTGAAGGTATTACTCCAGCGGTTAACTTTGGTACTTTCCAAAGCACAGCATTCAACGGTGAGAGTTCAGGTAATTACAAGTATATGCGTATTGAGTATGCCGGTATTGCACTTTCTCCTAACAACGAAACTAACTCATTAACAATGGGTGGTGTTGGTAACGGTGGTACTTTCGAATACATTCAAGTTTCTTATGGTGGAGACGACGGTTTCGAATGGTTCGGTGGTACTGCTAACGGTAAATACTTAGTTTCTCTAGCTTCATGGGATGATGACTACGATTGTGATTTCGGTTGGACAGGTAATGTTCAGTTCGGACTAGTTGTACGTGATCCATTCCAAGCTGATCAGTCAGGTTCAAATGGTTTTGAGTGTGATAACGAAGCTGCTGGTAACAATGTTCAACCTTACACTTCTGGTGTATTCTCTAACATTACAGTTTACGGTCCAGTAGTAGATCCAAGAAGATCTACTGGTAATCAAGCTTCTGCAAACTACCAACATGCAATGCATTTACGTAGAAGAACTGCAATCTCTATCTTCAATTCAGTATTTACAGGTTTCCCAGTTGGTTTCCGTTTAGATGGTAAGACTACAGAAGATCAGTACACTACAAATGGTAATGGTAAAGTAGCTCATAACATTTTGGTTCAAGTTAACGGAGGTTCTTCATCAGCAGCTGCTGCCCCAAGACCGTTTTCAGCAGGAGATGGTAACACTGTAGCAACCGTAGGTGCTTATTGGAATGCAAACAATAATACTACTTATGCTGATACTTTAAGAGTACAGTCTCCAAGTGGCAAAAACATTGCGAAATCTTTTGTTGATGCTGGTATCAATACTGCTTTAATTATGGGTGTAGATTTCGACTTCCGTAACTACCCGAAAGATCCAAATTTTGCTAACCACCCAGCTAATGCTGCAACACAAACTGGTGCTAATTTTAGTGACCCTAAATTACCAGGTTCTTTCTTCGCTACAACTGCTTACAAAGGTGGTTTCGGTACATCAGATTGGACAGATGGTTGGGCATCATTCTTCCCTAACGGTGAAGAGTACTAGTCTATCTTAAACAATAATACAGAAAGGCTTACCTTAGGTAAGTCTTTCTTTTTTTAAACTAAATTACTAATGAAATTTTTACTTTCCATTATTACATTCGCTTTTTTTTTCACAGCTTGCAAACAAGAAAAAGACTTTAAGCCAAGAACTTACTTAACTGAAAAAGAGGAAGTAGAGCTTAAATCTAAATTGGTATACTACATAGCCAAATTGCCAAAAGGCGCCAACCACGAGACAAAAGGTGACACTAATTTTATTGATTACTATAAAAAGGTTATCGACATTCATGAATTGGTGGCTTATTATATTGATAAAGAGACCAATCAACATTATTTCATGATTAAAAGGAAGGCTCCTAGTTTATACGATAAATATGTTGGGATTTGTGGTGTTTTTAATCCAGGCGATGGTGAACAGGGGTTTGCTTCTTACAAAGAATTGTTTTGGACATTCAAAATGAACGAAGATGTTTTTAAAGAGAAAGCATTTTTCTTGTTCGATTATGCCGTAAATGGTGGTGATCTTACCAAATATTACCCTCAAAATACCTATTTAATTAACGATGAGGAGTGGATTGAGTTTCCAGATCAAAAAAATCGCTTTTTGAAGAATGAAAGACGGTGGGAAACCTTCGATCCTGCTTTACAAAAGTAAATTTCAAATGCTCCAATTAGGGGCATTTTTCTTTTTGAGGATATTAATCCATCGCTGCCAACCGAAAGTGTTAAATAGTATATTTGCTTTCTTATGCAAGCTGTAATCGATTCCTCCCTCAAACCTATCCTAGAAGCCTTAATCTTCTCGTCAGAAAATCCGCTTTCTGCTGAGGATATGCTTGCTTTGCTCAGAGATAATATGGTTGTGGAATTCGATTTAGAGCAAATAAATGCTTTCTTGGCAGATCTAAAATCTTGGTATCATACCCAAAACATCGGTTTTGAATTAGTAGAAATTGGTGGGGGATGGGTTTTCCTTACCAAATCTGCACAGAAAGAATGGATAACACTTTTGTTGAAACAGCAAACCAAAAAGCGTCTTTCATCAGCAGCAATCGAAACGCTTGCCATTATAGCCTACAAACAACCTGTTACTAAACCCGATATCGAATTTGTTCGTGGCGTTAACTGCGATTACGCAATACAGAAATTGTTAGATAAAAATCTCATCACCATAAAAGGTAAAAGCGATGGCCCCGGAAAGCCTGTACTTTATGGAACCAGCCAACTTTTCTTCGATTACTTTGGTATAAACGATCTTTCAGATCTGCCGGCCTTAAAAGATGTATTGCCAGATCACAACGAAATTGGCCTTAATACAGATTGATTGTCAAGTAATTGTCTTTTTATTTTTTTACCCGAACAAAGATTTAGGGTTTTTGGTTATACCTTTGTAAACTAATTTAAATTAATGTCAGATAATTCGTGGGAAGACGGTCGGGATGATCGAAATTCCAATTACAAACGAGCAGATAAATCTTCGCAAGATGCTAAAAGCGGAGGTTTTAATAAATCAAATGATAATGAAAAGCGCCAAAGAACAAGAAAGTATCTTGGTCCAAATGGTGCTGAACCCGTTCAAAGAACTTTCAATAAAGATGCCGATTCTTCTAGTGCAAAAAGAAGCGAAGGTTATGTAAAAAAACCTTATCTAGGTAACAAAGACGATGGTCGCTCAACCGGTGGCTCAAACTACGAATACAGAAAAAAATACGACAACAACTCGAATTCAGGAAACGATTCAAATAGAAGTTATGGAAATCGCCCAACTGGAAGAGATGAGAATAGTTATAAACCAACCACAGGTTTCGAAAATCGAATAGGTCCAAGAAGCGAACGTGGTGGTGATAAGCCATATACACCTTACGATAAATCAGATTCCGATCGCAATTCGGAAGTAAGAACTCCTTACAACGGCGAGCGCAAACCATACAACAACGATCGTTCTTCAGGTTCTGATAGACCATACAATTCAGATCGCCCATCTAGACCATACAATGAGCGTGGCCCTAGAACGGAAGGAGATAGTTTCAAGCCAAGAACTGAGGGTTACAAACCAAGAGGTGAAGGCGAAGGCTACAGACCAAAAGGTGAAGGCGAAGGCTACAAGCCAAGAACTGAAGGTTACAAACCAAGAGGTGAAGGCGAAGGCTACAGACCCAGAACTGAGGGTTACAAACCTAGAGGAGAAGGCGAGGGTTACAAACCAAGAACTGAAGGCTACAAACCTAGAACAGAAGGCTACAAACCTAGAACTGAAGGCGAAGGTT
>DAIRTB010000294.1:0-3735 GCA_036804105.1 Bacteroidota bacterium
ATAGCTGGTTAGCTATTTTTTATAAATTATGTGTGAAACTGAATATTGCTTTTCCCTAATTCTTAGTACGTGAATTTGTACTTTTTGGAAGAAAAATTCTAATAATGAAGGCAATATCCATTTCCATTTTTTAGAAAAAACATGAAAGCTTACTTTGAATATGTTAATGAATCAATGGAGGTAATTCTCCTTCCTAGAAATTGAGAAGAAGAGACCATTGTTTTTATGTCTATACAGGAATACAATTCTCTAAAAGGAACAGAACATCTTTTTTCAACTCTAACGAATAAGTTAAGGTTGCAACAATCCATGGACCAACTGGCAAAAGGAATGACCCATTAATTTGAATTAGATTAATATTACTTGATCCATTTATGAATACACAAGTTGTGTAGCCACCTAAGTCTTTAAACTCAATTAATCGCAAGCATTTCTCCAATCCAGCTTTTATTTAAAATAGATTCAGGTAAATTGTTACGCTTTTAAAACTCTACAAAAAAATGTAACAAAGGCTGTTACGAAAAAAATGTTACGTTTTAAAATGTAACAAAAAAAGTGTAACAAAAAATGTTACGAAAAAATTGTTATGAAAAAAAGTGTAACAAAAAAAGTGTAACATTTTTTCGCCAGAAAATTGTTGATATTTTAATTGGATTGCATCAACTCTTCCTCATTTATTTCAACGATTTTACCAACCGATCAGCAGAGTTTCGTATGCCAGCGGAGAAAGTTTCTAAATATTCCTCCTGCATCAGAATCTTAATTTCCGCCTTTAACTCAGGATATTTTTGGGCGGTTTTTACCATTTGTTTGAGCGCATAGAATCGTAAGGAAGATTGTTCACTTACCCTTTCCCAAATATTAATGCAATACTCGAAAAGCAAACCCTCAGCCTCTTCATCTAAATCCATCTCAAAAAGAATTTTTAGCAGCTCTCTTTGCTGATTAGAAGACCTTTTTGGCAATGCAACTACCAAATCGTTTACATATTCGGCAATTCTAACATCGTTTTTTTTCATGCATGAACAAACTAGCCAAGTTGCTCTCCAAGCATAAGGTTCTTTATTGCTTACCACTAATTGAACTGCCTCATCGAAACTCTCCGGATTTTGTGCTACAAAAGCAAGCATTTTTTCCTTTTGAATTCTTTCCAGTACTTTTTCTAAGGCCGTTTCCATCTAAGTAAACTAACTTTTTTCTTTTACCAAGCCGATGAAATCTCGTGCAACAACTGAGGGCCTTTGTAAATAAAGCCTGTGTACAATTGCACCAATTCTGCCCCAGCTTCTTTTTTGCCTAAAGCATCTTGAGCCGATAAAATTCCGCCAACTCCAATTAGATGAAAACTTCCACCACTTTCTTTTTTCAACTTCCGCAAAACCTCAGTCGATTTATGTTTTAGCGGCATTCCGCTTAATCCACCAGCACCAATTTTATCTAGTTCTTGGCTGGAATAACTTAATCCTGATCTGTCTATGGTGGTGTTAGTGGCAATAACTCCTTGAATTTTAGATTCTTGTACAATTTCTACGATGTCCAGAATCTGCGTATCGGTTAAATCTGGCGCAATTTTCAGGAAGATGGGTCTCGGTTTTTGCAAGCCGAAATTTATCTCCTGCAAATCCATCAAAATCCGTAAAAGCGGACCTTTCTCCTGCAATTCTCGCAATCCTGGGGTATTTGGCGACGATACATTCACTGTGAAATAATCCACCACATCTGCCAACTTACGGAAACATATTTGGTAGTCTTTTGTGGCATCTTCGTTTGCAGTAACCTTATTCTTGCCAATGTTTCCACCGATAATTACATCTCCACTTCTGTGCTGAAGCTTGTTGGCTGCTACATCAACTCCATTATTATTGAAACCCAAACGGTTAATTAAAGCCTTGTCTTTCGGCAAACGGAAAAGTCTGGGTTTATCGTTTCCGGGTTGAGGCATTGGGGTAACGGTGCCCACCTCTATGTGGCCGAAACCTAGTTTTTGCATCACCTCAAAATAGCCAGCATCCTTATCGAAACCAGCAGCAAGACCAACAGAATTGCTAAATTTTAATCCGGCAATTTCTACGGGTTTTACTACTTTTTTAACCGACAACATGCCGTTTACCAAGCTGCTTAACAAAGGAACCGAAGTGGTTTTCTGCAAAGCACTCAAGGTGAAATAATGTGCCTCTTCTGGCTCCATCGAAAAAAGTAAGTTCCGTAAGGTGTTGTAAATCATGGTTATATTTTGGTAATTCTAAGCATTTCTCTTTTGCCAGGAGCTCCTGGTAACTTTTCTGTTTTGGCACCAACTGATTTGAAAAATCGGGTAAATGCACCTCTTATGCAATAGGTGCTCATTACGCCTCCAGTTGAAAGCTGATTGTAAATTCCCTGAAGATGAGTTTCATCCCACAATTCAGGCTCAATATCAGGCGAAAAGGCATCGTAAAAAATTAAATCAAACTGGTTTTCGGCTGATGGATTCCAAGGCTCATTTTTTAATTCTGCTTTGAAATTTGGGGTGTTAACCAACATATCAGAACCAGCTAAATAAGCATGGTAGCAGCCAATAAAATCGTTCAACAAAGAATCTGGCAACAAATACTTTAACCTCAAGTTAGTTTCTTCGAACAAATCCTGTGGAATCAGAAATGGCTCAAAACCAGTGTAATCAATGGTTAGTTTTTTTTCTTTCTGGTGATGCCAGGTAAGTAAAGCATTTAGTCCAGTGCCAAAGCCAACTTCCAAAATGCGGATGGTTTGATTTGGCTTTTCTTTGGCAACATGCAGCAATCCAAATTCTATAAAAACATGCATAGACTCTGTAAAAGCCCCATTTACTGAATGGTAGATTTCGCCAGTTTGCAGGTTGATGAGGGTTGCAGAGCCATCGTTGGTAATTTTCGAGGCAATAGATGCTGCCATTTGTAACACATTGCAAATTTAGAGGTGTTTATTGGCTTTTTAGCTAGTATTTCGGCTTATTTTTGCAGGATGTCTACTGCCCAACCCCTTGCCGAACGTCTGCGCCCAATATCTATCGACGAAATTGTTGGTCAGCAGCATTTACTTGGGCCAAATGGAGCCATTAGACGCATGCTCGATAATAAATTTCTGCCATCGCTTATTTTCTGGGGACCGCCCGGCGTAGGCAAAACAACCTTAGCTCAAGTGTTGGCGCAAAGCATGAAACGCCCATTTTTTATGCTGAGCGCAATTGCTTCGGGCGTAAAAGAGGTACGGGAAGTTTTAGATCGGGCAACACCCATGTTTCCGCCAATTTTGTTTATAGACGAAATACATCGCTTTTCTAAATCGCAGCAAGATGCACTTCTTGGAGCGGTAGAACGAGGCAAGATTACCCTAATCGGCGCAACAACCGAAAACCCAAGTTTTGAGGTTATTCCTGCTTTGCTAAGCCGCTGCCAAGTTTACACCTTAAATGCGCATGGAGTTGAAGATCTTAGTCAGCTTCTAAAACGAGCCGTTGAAAAAGACGAGTGGCTTCAGCAAATGGAGGTCAGGTTGAATGAGGAAAAAGCGATTATCCGTTTATCTGGTGGCGATGCAAGAAAGCTTTTAAATCTGTTGGAATTGATTGTTGCTGAGCTTGGTAAAGGTGCAGAGATAACCGATGCACAAGTGGAGCAAACTGCCAAATTTGTGATGCGTTACGATAAGGGTGGTGAGCAACATTACGACATCATTTCGGCTTTCATAAAATCCATTCGAGGTAGCGATCCAAAC
>DAIRTB010000295.1:0-3733 GCA_036804105.1 Bacteroidota bacterium
AAGGACTATTATTATGTTTTCTTTAACCCTTTTTGATAGTTCTTTGGGTAAATCGCCGATTTTTTTAATCAACCTTTTGTTATCAATCGCTCTAAGTTGGTCAATCATAATATCGCAGTCTTCTTTAAGATTTCCAATATCCTTTTTAATATTTACTCGAAGTATTTTACTCTCAAACTTTATATTGGTTGTTATTGGACAGATTAAGGTGGAGGAATGCATTTTGTTCAATAAATCAGTTTGAACCACCAAGACAGGTCTTGTTTTACCAGCTTCTGTACCAAATCTTGGATCAAGATTTGCTAGCCAAAGTTCAAACTTTTTAATAATCTTCATCCTCTAATGCTTCAAATTCTGCAAGAACTTTTAGAGATTCCTCGCTTACCAATTTAGATTCAAATTCAAGAAGTTCTGCTAACAGTTTTCTTTTCTGTATGCGATTGTAATATTTTAAAGCCTCATTAATGTAACGGTTTCTAGATTTATCCATTTTCTCGAGTAGTTGTTCAGTTTCTTTATAAATTAAATCGTCGAGTTTAAGTGAAAGGGTTTTCATTTTTCTTAGAATTAGTATACATCAAAAGTATGTACTTTTTTGGAAATTTCAAAGTTTATTTTTGTTCCCCCCCTCAACTCCCTTTCAATTTCTCTACGTTGGCAGATAATTCTACTAATTGGGCAATTCTGGCATTTCTAGTTTTTTCGGTTTTGGCTAGCTTCAACTCTTGTGGAGTGTTTTTTCGGTCTTTTACATTGTTTAATGTATTTCCGACGGGCTCTTTTCCCCAAATTACTCTTCCATCGGCACCAAAAGCAAATTAGCATTCGGGCAAAATGTAGGGCAGGGTTCTAAGCTTTTTAGGTACGTGGTATTCATGTCTGAGCCACTTTTCCCAATGGGCATCGCTAAAAGCGAATAGCACTTTTTGGCCGGCTCATTATTAGGCATCTCAAAATATCTACTTCCTGGACCAAACTTTATGCCTCTGCAACTTCCACCTTTCATTAAATTGGTTAAATCTACTTTACTTAAAACTGTACCAAACACTTTAATTTGCTCATTTTGATAGGCATTCATTGCATAAACTTGTGCGGCTTCAAAATCTACAACTATAGGAGTTATTGTGCCATTTAAAGTACTTCTGCTAAGTAAATAATTCTTTGTTCCCTGACCTTTTAGCTCTGCTCCATTTTCAATAATGCCTACTGCCAAAAGTTTGGTTTTATTTGATGTTGAATCTTCCAAAACATTATAAAAACGAAGCCCCACACAATTGTCTTGTTCCATGAGGTTTAACAATTCATCTTTACCGAAGTAAAGGGTGTTGAAACCTGCTTCCGTTTCAGAATTGGTAAACTCGTTTATTGCTTCAGCAATTGTAATTTTCACAGGTCTAAATTCGTTTCCTGGTGGATTACCGTATGATTCGAAAATTCTTAAAGGGGTTATCTGCTCTGCATCGGTTTGAGCAACAACTTTTTGGTTTAGTAAGCCCACTAAAACCATAAAGATTAGGGTTAAAATCGAGTTGAATTTCATAATTATAGGTTTAATTATTTTAAGGCCAATTTAATTCTTTTTTTAAATACTTTTTTGATTATTTTTAACCATCCCAATTACCTGAAAATTTATGAATGGTAAAGCCTTAGGCCACACTAAAAGAATAGTTAATTATTTCCCCATTTCTTTTTGGTTTTACCCCTTTATAGCTTTGTTGCTTTTTAGTAATTTTTTAAACGCTAGCAATGTTGTTTTAGAGAAAGCAATAAAACAAGCAGATTCTCTTAAAACTATAGGTAATTACAAGGCCGCAACAGCGGTTTTAGAGAAGGTCTTAGCAAAATCTCAATCGGAGGATAGTATTGAAAATGCTGCTCGGATTAAATTCGAAATCGGCAACATTCACATCTACCAAGGCGAATATTTAATTGCACTTCAAAACCTACAAGAAAGCTTAAACCTTTACGAACAGACCAATAATAATAATGGAATAGCCTCCTGTTACAACAGCATTGCCTCAATTCATTATTCCCAAAATGATTATGCCTTAGCAAAAGAAAACTACAAAAAATGTTTGGAGATTAGATTAACCGATAATTATTCTAAGGATTTGGGGATTGTTTACATGAATATGGGATTGGTGAGTAGCAAACTTGGGCAAATTGAGGAGGCCTTAGATTACCATACCAAAAGTTTGTCAATCTGGGATTCGATTAAAAGTTATTCTGGAAGAGGAGTGACCCTAAGTCATATCTCTGGTTGTTTGAAACTGCAAGGCAAATTTGATGAGGCATTAAGAATGGCGCTGCAAAGTGTGCAGATTCTGAAGTCTAATAACTCCGATTCCAGAACATTAAATTTCGCTCAATTAGAAGTTGGTCTTTTGAAAACTGATTTAGGTTTATATCAAGAGGCTTTAAACATTTGCGAACCCATTTACAAGGAAGTTTTGCTTCTCAACATGCCGCAAAACAGGTATAAAAGCTGTGAATGTTTATATTTAGCTAACAGTGGCTTAGGTAATTATGAGGCGGCATTTAAATATTTTCAAGAATATGTTTTATTGCAAGACAGCCTTTTTGGAAAAAGTATTTCTAGGGATGTAACACGGCTGGAACTTAATTATCTGTTTAATAAAATTCATGTAGCAGATAGTTTGCGGCATCTTTCAGAAAACAACTTAAATAAGCGGCAGATAAACGAGCAACGTTACGGATTATTTATTGCCGCAGGAATTCTACTGCTACTTGCGGCCTTGGCATTTTCAATTTTCAAGGGAAAAGCGAAAACTGAGGCTCTATTGCTAAATATTTTACCAGACGAAATTGCTAAGGAATTGAAAAGAGAGGGCAAATCTAAGGCAAGGCAGTATGAAAATGTAACGGTTTTATTTACTGATTTTGTTAGTTTTACCAGCATTAGTGAGCAATTGAGTCCTACGCAATTGGTGGAAGAAATTCATAGAAATTTTACAGCTTTCGATGCCATCATTGAAAAACATGGTCTTGAAAAAATTAAGACTATTGGCGATGCCTATTTAGCGGTTTGCGGTTTGCCAGTGCTAAAACCTGATCATGCAAAAAGGGTAATTTTAGCCGCAAAAGAAATTACCAAATTTGTGGAAGCTGATAAAGGTTTGTTCGAAATTAGAGTTGGTGTTAATTCTGGACCTGTAGTTGCAGGAATTGTTGGTGTAAAAAAGTATGCTTATGATATCTGGGGCGATACCGTAAATACTGCTGCAAGGATGGAACAAAACAGCCTTCCAAATAGGGTAAATGTGAGCGGCACTACGTATGAGTTACTGAAAGATATATTTAGATTTGAATATCGAGGCAAAATCCACGCAAAAAATAAAGGCGAAGTGGATATGTATTTTCTAATTGATTAACATCAAAAGAACAACCTACATTAAGACATTATTTACGGGTACTGCTGGTTTTGGAATATCTAAATCGCCAATAACCTCTTTAAGATCTATTTCAATTGTTAGGCAAATTGCATCTAGCGCTACATCTGTTGGTAGGTTTTCAAATGGGTTGGTCATAGCTCTTCCTAGCACGTAAATCTGATAAAATAACCAACTCACTGCCATTGCAATTGGAAATAATAGAATTTGTTGGCTTGAAGTATCTAATTCGTGCACAATACCAAATGGCAAAAGAAATACGAAAAGGTATAAGAAAGCAAGGGTGTAATAATCGTAGGGTTTTGGGAGTGGAGTTGATTTAA